>JBGQJN010000016.1:0-18762 GCA_041499075.1 Minisyncoccia bacterium
AATTGATTGATGAGAATAATCTTTCCGAATTGCCAACATTTCTGAAAAACATCGGCTCGAACCATATTTTGCGAAATCGTGAATTCGTTTTTACCCCCAAAATTGAATACGAATTAGTCGCCGAGCGAAGCGAGGCGAACCCTTCAAACTTGCAATTTCTTTCGTGGTGCTCAGGGCGGGATTCGAACCCGCAAGCCTTGCGGCGCTACCACCTCAAGGTAGTGAGTCTGCCAGTTCCTCCACCTGAGCTTGATTACGTTATTTCAAAACTAATTATTCTCGAGTTTTAGTTGGCGTGCTTTCTACTGCTGGCTGTTTCTTGGTCTCTATCAGCTTTGTCTTTTTCCTTGTCTCGCGGGCGGTTTTGCCGCGCAGGTAATAGAGTTTGGCTCGTCTGACTTTTGAAGCTCGGACGATCTCAAACTTCTCAATATTCGGTGAATGTAACGGGAAAATCCTTTCAACGCCGATGCCGTTTGAGATCTTGCGCACGGTAATCGTGGAAGAAGGTCCGGAGCCATGTTTGCGGGCAATAACAATGCCTTCAAAAACCTGGGTTCTGGTTTTAGCACCTTCCTTGATCTTTTGGTGCACTTTCAAAGTCATTCCTGGCCGGATATCGGGTAAATTCGTAGTGCTCAAAGACTTTAAATTGAAATTTTGTATTAAATCCATAATTCTAAATATTACCCTAATTTTCAGATTTTTGCAATGTTTTAAGAAATTCTTCCAGCTCCTGCGGTAAACCGGCCTCAACTGTTATCATTTGGCCGGAGGGAGAGATGAAGGAGAGCTTTTGGGCATGAAGGAAAAGGCGGCCAAGCTCTGACGGACAGGAGAGAGATTTGCCGGCGTAAAGTCTGTCGCAAACGACGGGATGGCCTATTGATTTGAGATGCGCGCGGATCTGGTGTGTGCGGCCGGTGAGCGGTGAGACTTCAAGGAACGAATAGCCCTGATATTCCTGGGTAACTTTGTAATCAGTAATGGCATTCTTTTCTTTGAGCTCATGCTTGCCGTGAATTTTTGTAGTTTGCTTGCTACCAAGCTTGCCAAGAGGCGTGTCTATACGGCCATGTTTATTTTTGAGGTGGCCATAAACTAGCGCTACGTAATTTTTTTTGATTTTCCTTTCCTGGAAAAGTTTTTTGAGGTAGTCAAAAGAATCTTGCGTTTTGGCAATCAAAAGCAAACCCGACGTTTCTCTATCCAGGCGATGAACTATGCCTGGCCGTAAATCGACCCAGTTGCCGACTGATGAGCCGTATCTATCTATGACACTGCCGACTTCGGGCCGATTCTTCAGCAGCCAGCTAACGACACTCGGGCTACTGTCTTGACGGTTAACCGGATGAGTCAATAGGCCGGACGGCTTATTGATTATTAAAAAATCAGAGTCTTCGTAGACGACTGAGATTTTAGTAAGGATGTCCGGATTCTGTGTGCTTGACTGAATCTTCATATAGTTTTGGATAATCAGTTCGAAATTTTTGGAGTTGTTTAATATATTTTTCAGCGTAGCTTGCGTTTTCGATATCACCAGTAATAAGGGGAACATCCTGACTTAAATGCTCAAAATGAGAAAGCATCGTAGGGCCACCGTATCGTTCTAAAACTTCTGGTTTTTGACTTTCCGCAGATGTTTGGTGGGTTATTTCAAAAGCCTTTCCACGACCAAATGTTCGTTCATACTCAATAAATAAATCTATCTGTCTTTGATCGGGTCCAACTTTAAAATCTGGTTCAAAGCGAACACCGTTCGGCATCCATAGGTGACCGTCTCGATACTCTAACTCCAAGGGTTTGTATCCGGGAGTATTTTCTTGACCGGACCTTTCAAAAGTCATAGTGGGCGCTGAGGGGATCGGTCACAAATAATTGTTCGCCGTCGCTCACAATTTTCGCGACCCCGGCTCGCGATTTTGCCCGCTGGCAAAATATCGCTCTGCCTTTCAATCCCTTACGCAAATAAATAATTTTTTTTGCTCATCGTCCTCGCTCTCTACGTTCGCTGTGGGCGCTGAAGGGATCGAACCCTCGGCCTACTCGGTGTAAACGAGTCGCTCTACCACTGAGCTAAGCGCCCTAATTCGGTGCGGCCGGTTGGATTCGAACCAACAACCTCGGTCTTATAAGGACCTTGCTCCACCATTGAGCTACGGCCGCGTTTCTTAGCCAAATTTAACAAAAAAGATTGCTTCTCACAACCCTTTTTGTCTTTCTGGCTAAGCTTTTAGTAAAGCGTAAAACTCTTTTTGTTCCAGAGTTTCTTTGGAGATGAGTTCCCGGGCAATGCGTTCTAATGTCTCTATTTTACTGGTCAATGTTTCACGGGCGCGTTTGAGCGCTTTTGTGATGAAGTTTTTAACCTCGCTGTCTATTTGATAAGCAGTTTCATTGGAATAATTCTTTTCCGTGCCCAGTTCTTTGCCAAGAAAGACAAGTTCCTCTTTTTCACCAAACGTAACCGGGCCGAGCTTATCGGACATGCCGTATTGAGTTACCATCTTGCGCGCCAGTTCTGATGCAACCTTTAGGTCATTGGAGGCTCCGGTAGTAAGTTCTTTGAAAATTAACTTTTCAGCCGTAAAGCCGCCCAGCAAGACCGCAAGCTCCGATTCAAACTCCGAGCGGGATCTCAAATGCTTGTCTTCTATGGGCAACTTGAGCGTATAGCCGCCGGCTCTGCCGCGGGAAACGATAGAAACCTTATGAACCGGATCGGTGTGAGGCAATGAAGCGGCCACAAGAGCATGCCCCGCTTCATGATAAGCGGCGATTTCCTTTTCCTTTTTACTAAAAATATGCGACCTTCGCTCCGGTCCGAGCATGACTTTTTCAATTGCCTGAAAAACATCTTCTTGGGTAATTTCTTTTTGATTTTTACGTGCGGCAAAAATCGCCGCTTCGTTAAGAAGATTAGCCAAATCGGCGCCTGAAAATCCAGGCGTGCGCTCGGCGACAAGTTTAAGATTCATGCCTTTAGCCATAGGTTTGTCCAGGGCGTGGATTTTGAGTATCGCTTCACGATCTTTCATGGAAGGTTCATCAAGTATTATGCGGCGGTCAAAACGTCCCGGACGAAGTAACGCCGGATCGAGTATATCTGGCCTATTGGTGGCCGCCATTACGATTACGGCATCATTGGTATCAAAGCCATCCATCTCAACAAGTATCTGATTGAGTGTTTGTTCGCGCTCATCGTGTCCGCCGCCCAAACCTGCACCGCGATGGCGTCCGACGGCGTCTATTTCATCTACGAAAATAATGGAGGGTGCAGTCTTTTTGGCGACATCAAATGTATCGCGGACACGATTAGCGCCAACACCGACGAACATCTCAACAAATTCCGAACCGGATACGAAATAAAACGGTACAGCTGCTTCATTAGCCACAGCCTTAGCGAGCAGAGTTTTACCGGTGCCCGGCGCACCGACAAGCAGGATGCCACGCGGTATGCGGGCGCCAAGCTTTTGGAATTTTTTAGGGTCGCGCAGAAATTCCACGACTTCCGATATTTCTTCCTTAGCTTCGGTCAAACCGGCGACATCTCCGAAAGTTACCTTTTTTTTGCCGTTACCATTACCGGCAAGACGGGCCTTGGATTTGCCAAAGGTGAATGCCGACATCGCTCCGCGCTGTGCCTGGCGGAACATGAACCAAAAAAGTAAAACCACAAGCAGAAAAGGCAGAATAATCGGCAGGAAGTTTATGAGATAGAATGAAAGACCGGATTCATCTTTGATTTGGAAATTGACCTGATTGAACTTGTTTTTATCAACGCCGAGATTTATTAGGCTCTGGCTGACAGAAGTACCGGTTTCTTTTTTGGAAGTTTCCTTCTTATCGTTTTTTAAGGTGATATCAATCTTTTCACCGCTGACAAAAACTTCTTTGACATCACCCTGATTAATCTGATTGACTAGGTTACTTAAAGGGATCTCGTTTTTGTTGCCGCTTGAAGATGAGCTGACAAATGCAACAATACCTGATATTACGAGCAATATAAGGAAAACTATGGATATGTATCTGATTAACGATTTCATATTAGGATTCAGTCTAACATAAAAAACGGGCTTCTTCAAGGGCCTGTTTTTTATGTTTTTATTGATTGATTTTTTCTTGGAGCTGTCGGAGATTTATGTCATCTTCTATTTTTTGGACATGCTTATTAATGATTTTATCAGCCGTATCTTTTTGGTCTTGTTCCAGTTTCTGCCAGTCTTTTTGCTGGTCTTGAAGGAATAGTTCTAGATCAAGCGCTACCCTTTGAAGCTCTTCGCGCTCTCCTTCAAGCGCTTTTTGAAGTTGAAAAATCAAATGTTCCGGCAATTTGTCCAGGCCATCAAGAATGGTTTTTTTAATCTCCTCATCCAAAGGCGACTCGGCCAGAAGATGAGCAATACGATCA
This sequence comes from Minisyncoccia bacterium, assembly GCA_041499075.1. Classification (GTDB taxonomy): domain Bacteria; phylum Patescibacteriota; class Minisyncoccia; order 2-02-FULL-40-12; family IGHO2-01-FULL-4-A; genus JBGQJN01. Next base: position 4,412 of record JBGQJN010000016.1, read on the forward strand.
GCTATTTGTTTTTGAGTTTCGGTGAGTGCCATATTTAAGTGGCGAGCATAGTAGCTTTAATTTTAGCAATTTCGGCCAGAGCTCCGTTAAGTTTTAAGAGATAGCCAGCTTGCATTTTAGTATGTAAAACATTTCCCGCGACTTCCCAGGGCGGAACACTGACAAAACTTTCTTTGGACATGACAGTAGCGACTTGCTGAATCTGTGTGTTAGTCGGATTTAAGATTCCATTATGGACTAGTTGGCGTTTAGCTTCACCCCAGACCGTATCTTTCAAAGCAACCTCTGCCACTTTTTCTCCACCCGTTTTACCAGCGACAACCCCGGCTTTTTCCGCCGCAAGTTTGGTAAGCAAGAATTTGAAGCCTATACCTAGAAGTACTACTTCAGCTGGTCCATAGATGTATCTGTACCACCATTTTGGATCAAGGTTTTTACGCATTAAGGAAGCATAATTGAGACGATCCTTTCTTATTTGGCCGTTGCGAAGTTTTTTGAGTTCAGCTGATAGTTCTGCGCGTAGGGCGTCAATGTTTTCTTGAGTCATGACTTTTTCACCGCCATGCACTGAGCGGTAATTGGCTATGATCGGCCTACTTTCCAGACGCTTTCCGAGCTGTTCAACGGCATAGTCAACGATGTCTTTTTCTATCTTATTATTTTGCTCACTCTTATTCCCGGTAATGATATTTGAAATTTGTTCGTAGGATTCAGCTGTGGCGCTTCGACCCAAAACCTCTTGTATATCTGTGGCTTCTTTAAGCGCTTCTTCTTCATTTAATCCTTCTTCTTGCTGAATACTCTGGCTTATGGCTTTAATCTCTTCGTCCGTGTTTTTAGTGCCGCGCCTCATCACTTCTGCTTCTTTGATTTCCCATAAACCAAAGGTGCCAAAACCTTTAGCGCGTTCTTTGACAAAGCCCCAGACTTTTTTGCCTTTTTCTTTGGCCTTATCATAAACGTTTTTGACTTCTTTTTTCCACTCTTTGCCTTCGGGATTTGTATTGAGCTTTTCCAACTCTTTTTCCAGATCCTTGATTTCTTTTTCTAGTTCTTTTACGTTCTTTTCCCACATCGCAGTTTCCATTAGTCTAGCGGTATCTTTGGCAAATTTACCATTTTTTACTGCTTCAGCAAGTTCACTGTATTTTTGTCTCAATATATTTTCCAGTTCTTTTACTCTTCTTTCTATTTCTTCGGCCTTTTGTTTTTCGATATAAATCCGTTTTTGTTCTTCCCAATAAGACAAACCTTCAGGCCCAATACCTGGAACACGGCCGGTATCTTTGGCAAACTTAATCTTAGCTTCTATTTCATCCAGGGTCATTTCCGGTTCCGGCATATTTCTTTCAGGTTCTTTTCTGACTTGTCGGTCTAATACAAGGTTTGTATTAGATGCCGGACTAGTTTCTGTATTTCCGGCATTTGCAGGTTCTTGTTGATAGTCTTGATTTTGAGCGTAAAGTTGTTCCTGACTGATGGCTTGTACCTCCGAATAGCCCTCGGCAGCCCTCTGGATTATGGCATCACCAGTCTTAGAATCGTAGCCGTTAAGTCTCCATTCGTGTTCACCGAATTTAACTTTCTCACCGGTCCTAATGCTACCGGAGTAAGGGGCGGGATTGAGGTTCAGCATCTCTTGAGCCGGTGGCTTCGGCTCGGCTATTGGTTCTTCTGGAACCTCAATAGCGGCAGAAGTAGATTCATATTGTTCATCTTGGCCTTCAGTTGTTGCACTTTCGGTTTCGGAGTCCACTCCGAGTAGGACATCGTTGGCATTTAACCATTCCTGACGTGCCGCAACATAGGCTTGTTTCAAGACTTCTTCCTGGTCTGTGCCTTTTTCCGCCCGCAGGGCCCTTCCCATCGAAGTCATCTTACGATGCAATCTTTGGTGCAGGACATCAAATGTTATTTTTCCGTCAGCGTATTCTAATGACAATTTTTTGGAATAGCCCTCTATGCCTTCTTTAGTTTTCGCAGGCGGTTTTTTGTCTTTGATTTCTTTCTCCATATTATGTTATCATCCTAGTTTATTAAGTAGAAATTTACAATCAGTTTTATCAACATTAAAAAATCCCGAAACGCGACGCGTTCCGGGATTTGTTCTAGTTCAGAGATTCCAGTTTAGCAAGATATTCGTCTTTATCAATCCTACCTTCAGCATAGATGAGGTCAAGCAAGCCTTGATAGATCTCAGTAGGCAATTTGCCGTTGGTATGCAGTAAATCTAGATCCTTGACTGGGTCTATTGCCGTCGGCAGAGCCTCAAGAGTTTTTTGCAGAGCAAGATATTCTTCCTGTGGTATCCTACCATCGGCATATTGAAGAGCCAGAGAATTAAGCGCCTTTGAAAGAATGTTAGAATCTGTTATATCGCCGCTTTCTTCAACTGTCGCTGTAGGACGACGGTTAATCTTATGTTTGCCGGGCTGACGTTTTTTTATAACCGGTTCATTACGGAGTGCTTCCTGTAGGCGGGAAGTAAATGTATCGTCGGTCTCTTCAAGTGCTTCTCGTTGAGCAAGGTATTTTTTCCTTGAAATCTTGCCCTTGGCATATCGGAGACCCAAAGATTCAAGTATTTCCGAATTTTTAGTAGGCACAACAGTAACACCTTTTGAACGGGTGCGGTATAGATCACCCTTGCTGGCTATGAGAGATTTGGCGCTTTCTTTGCCCTCTTCAAATTCCCTCCGTGCTTCATATTCGGCGACTTTGAGCGAACTCTTGAATCTCTCTAGGCGTGTAAATAAAGAATTGAGATTTTCGAGTATCTTAAATGTGCGGGCATTGAGTTGTCTGTAGGCGGATGCTTGCCGCCAGACTTTTTCCGCTTCTTTGGTTGCATTTCCTATTTTAATCCGTAGCTCATCCATTTCAGGAGTAGCCACAAATTTTTTTTCAATAGCACCTTCGGCCTGTTCCAGAATTTCTTCTTCTGGTGTCAGGTCGCGAGTTTTACGCTTGCGTTTGCTATAGTCTAGTCTTTCTTGCCGCTTTTCATCTTCTGTTTTGGCATCCCATGCTTCTTTTTGGAGTTGCTGACGAACTTTTTTCTCTTGTGCGATCCTTCCGGCAATAAAATTCACATACCCATCAAGGTGTTCTTTTTCAACCCTGGGTAAGGGCGTAGCTTTCGTAACGGGTGTTTCTGTAGGTGGCTGCTGGGGTATTGACAGGGGAGTAACGCTGGTTGGTGGTTTTGTCGGCAGTCCAAGGATTTCTTTGAGTTCCGCGAGTCTTTCAGGCGTTATCAGATACTTGCCTGAATCATCTTTGCCTAAAATTTCGTAGATGTCATCTACGTCCTTCTCTGACGTAGCATCAAGGATCATATTTTCAAGATCCTTACGCTTCTGTAAAGGATCTTCTGTTTCCTTAACTGCTTGTATTGCGGCAGATGGTCTTTCAACTGAACCCCTGCCTCCTTTAAGGTAGTTTTTTTTCGCAGCTTTTTTGTCTATGGCAGGTCTGGTAGGTTTTTCTATAGTCATAGCGGAAATGTTAATGTTGTTCACGAGGCACCTCCGATGCAGAGATTTCCTCAGAAATACCGCGAATAATACTCTCGGCTTCTGACTCGTAACCGTTAGCCCGCAGATGTTCTTTTGCGCTGTCGGCGCTAGGTTCAGCAGCTTTTCGGTGAAGCTCCGTAGCGAGTCTCTGGAGACTGGCAGCGAGTATTCTCTCTTGATTGTGGTTGCCCATAGCTGTGGCTTCCGATAAGCTTTTCGCTATTTTTTTCTTGTTTTTGATTCGGAAAGAGATTTCCTCGATGGCGGTTTTGAGAAACAGCAAACGATTTACGCTGGCGGGGGCTACCTCAAAGGTGCAGGATTGGAATCGTTTCCAAAGAGTCATCTTCTCTTCCTTGAGGGCATCAAGTTGGGATTTAAGCTCGTACTTTGTCCTATCTCGCAGGAAGGTGTAATAGATGTCTTCGTATGTTCCGGCTGTAACCATCATTTCGGTGATGATTTCAGCTTTACGTTCAATCTTTTCGTTACCAAGTGTTGTTAGAAATTGACCCAAATCTTTAATGGCTGGCATTAGCCTCTTTTTTTCATCTGCAGTCGTCTTATCGTTTACGACAAAATAGCTGATATGTTGATACAGTTCGAACATGTCATCCGGTATATAACGAGTCATTGCGAAAGCACTTGCCTTACTCAAGGCGACAACATTTCTTAGCAGTCTGGCGTCACGCTCGCCAAATATGATTCTGATTAATTCAATCGCGACCGTGCTGTCAACGGCGCCCTTTTTCTGAAAAGCTATCTCGCCAATTGCGCTTCGGAAACTGTTGAATTTTTTTCTTAGTCGACTATACTCCGAAAAACTTTCTGGACTCAGGCGCTGGATCCTAGCATATGCCTTTACGGTCCTCCGTAGAGAAGCCAATTCTTCAGCCGGCAGGGGCTGGTTTTTTAAAGTGTAATTCTCGTATAAAGCATAAGCTTGCCTGAGTGAGTTGTCTGGATCGAAATCTAAGTAGGGCCGTTCCCTCCTTGTTTCCTCCATTTCCTTTCTCCTTTCATGGGGTTTTGGTTCAGTCTCATGCATACCTCCTATTTTGGCTGTTTATGGTATGGTTTGTCAACGAACTTCTTTAGCAATTATATTATAATTGATATTAGTATACAGGTCAAGTACTGGGTATTGTCCAAGTACCTTACTGTCATTTTTAACAATTAAACAAAAAAGACCCACACTGGCGTGTGGGCTCACCGAAACGGTGATTTGAAAGAACTGTAGAAAAGAACTGTTTGGCGGGATCATCGGCTCGGGCTTGGCGCCCGAGCCGATGATTGATCTGACGAACTACCTCTTTCGAGCCCTGGCCTTCTCGGCCCGGGTCACGAGCGTCGACAGCCGGACCTCCAGTTCGGCTACCGGCGTACCGCCGGCATAGCCCTCTTTGAGTTTACCCTTGAACTGATCTGTCAGAATCGACGCGTCGACCCGATCGATGAAATCATCGATGGGAACGGCGGCCGTGACCGGCGGATGCGGTGTGTTGTTGGTGGGTTCGGCGGGGGCCGCCGTGGTGACCAGCTGGGGTGCCGGAACTTCGGGTTTGGCGTCGAGGGCTGCCAGCTCACCTTCGAGTCTGGCAATCTCGGCCTTAGTTGCCTTGAGGGCGTTGCCGTCCTTGACTGCCTTAGCTGCTTCCTTGGCAGCCTTGGCCGCTTCGAGGGCCGTTTGAAGCTTTACCCTCTGATTGGTGGCTTCGGGTTTGGCGTCGAGGGCTGCCAGCTCACCTTCGAGTCTGGCAATCTCGGTCCCTGCCAAGTTTAGAGCGTCACCGTCCTCGGCCTCGAGTGCCGCTTTCTCGGCGGCCCGTGCCGCTTCGAGAGCTGCTACTATTTCCATCCGCTGGTCGCCGACCTTCTTGGCCAACTCCCCGAGTACGCCGCTGACCACCCCCTTGATGTCACTTCTAGGTGTCCGATCCTGCGGGTAGGCCCAGGCTTTGAGAAGGCAGTTGGGGCAGGGCTCACTGCGAGCCGAAAGGAACGAAACGAAATCATCGCCGGCACTTGCCGTGAAAAGTGCGATATACGCCTCGTAAATCCTGCGGCCCTCGAAGTGGTTGAAATCGCCGAGGGACACGCCGGCCTGGTTGGCGTGAGTGACAAAGTGGTCCACGACTCCGGCCATGTAATTTCCATACGTGGAATCAAAAGCATCCACGTATAGCGAAGGGGCAAGCCCCTTTGAAACAATCAACTGCCCTACGTTCCCGATGACGGGGCCCCTGGCTTCATCATCGGCAAGTGCCTTCTTGAATTCGACCTGCATGGCCGTCTTCACGGCCTGTTCACCTTTTGAGAACCTGTAGAAGAGGTGAAATGCTTCGGCGTGGCGTTCGAGCCAAGCCGGTAATGGTTGCTGTACTGCTTGTACTGCCTTCGGTTGATCTTTTTTGGTACTCATCGCTATTCTCCTTGGTTGTAAAGTTGACTCGAGAATGCTCACGTGAGGACACTCTCATCGTCTAGTTGAAGTATAGCAAAACTATTGACTTATGTCAAGTAGGGTGGTAGAATTGAGGAAATAGGGCTTAAATAGTAGAAATCTATGCAATTTTTGCTATTTGATCCCTAACAATTAAAAAAAAGGAGAAAAAAGTGCAAACCGAAAGATTCATGATCCACGGTGGCGCAACGCGTAGCAGATCAATGGGACAACAATGTTTTTCAGCTGACATATTAGCCAAAGAAAACTTTTATCGGGTCATGATTGACTGTGGAGCAGGATTCGTAGACGAAGGAGAGACCGGTGGTGTCGGTCCATCTCCTGATCTATCGCTTCTTAACGACGGTAAAAAAATAGACGCCGTAGATATAACCCACTTCCACTCTGATCATATGGGCGCAATAGCAAGACTACAAGCTCTGGGCTATCTAAGTCCGGAAGCCAGAGTACACATGAGTCCGCAATCAGCCAAAGTCCTGCCATTCGTTCTGCAAGACGGCTTGAAACCGAAAGAGAATAAGGCACAAAGATTAGAGTATGATATATTGGACGCGATTGACATCCTTGACCGGCGAGTGGTGATTCCGAAGCCGGGCGAGTATGAATTATTGCCTGGCTTAAAAGTCTACATTCCTCAGATGGGTCATACTGGCGGAAACGGAGGGATTGTTATCCCGACATCTTCCGGTTGGAAGGGTTTCGTCACCAGTGATTTCTGTCTCCACGATCAGCCGGTTACTAAAGGTGCTTTACTGCCTTCCAAAAACTGGCCACGTAAGTGGATACCGGATGGAATCTTGAGCACCGATCTGACATATATCGGTAACCCACAAAATGACATAAAAAAGGCAACTCTGGAAGAAGAAAAGAACCGAATGATTGATTGGACAAAAAATGAGCTGATCAGAGGTCAGAAAGTGATCAAAGCGGCTTTCGGCAACGGCCGAGGCCAGAACATCGCTCATTGGGATTCAGAAGACGACTGGTTACGAAAAAATAACATTCCAATCTACCTGGACGGCGTAACTAAACATATCTATAAGATTTTCCAGGAGAATCGCTGGTCAGAAAGAGACGGCAAACTTCATAAGATCGGCGAAAAAAGCCGGATATTCATAATCCGGGACGCCAGACACCGCGAAGAGCTGATCGAGTTCAATGAGCCAATGATCATCATCACTACCGGTGGCATGGGAAACTTCGGGCCTATCGTTCAGTACATGAAAGCCGGCCTATCCCAAAGAAACTGGTCGTTTGCTTTTACTTCCTGGCTTGCGCCCGGCAGTAACGGCGAAAGATTAGTCACTAAAGCCAGGAATTTGAAAGAGCTCTTGGCGAAGCCCGGAAGATTAAAAAATAGCAAGCTGTACTTTACTATTGTTGAGCGCAAAGAGGGCGAGAGATGTAAAGTCAGCTTGCCGCTTGCCGCTTCAATCGAACATTTTAGCTTGAGCGCCCACGGCGACCTCAATGATCTGATCGTTTTTATCCAGGATATTATCGAGTGTCGGGGAGGGAAGATCCTGGACATAATCGTCCTGACGCACGGCACTTTTGAAAATAAGGCGATTGCAGCCAGCATGCTGGCGCCATTTGCTAAAGAAATAGTCTACGGTGAAAGGAACACGGTCCTTTCTCTACCTTAATCTCTCTACGAACCAACTTTCTTACTTTTAATCTTCAAAAAAAATCGGCGACCCTAGGGTCGCCTTTGTCATTACTATTTTCTGCCTGAAGCAAAAGAATTTTTGTATATTTGCCACGCTCTTGTGTGGTTAGGCAGGAAAATGCCCATTTCAATGAATTCTTCAATTTCGGTTGACCTGACTGCACAGGCGATTTCTTGTTCTGTTCCGGCTTTGATCTGGACGTATCGGGGTATATCTTTGAAAAATACATGTATGCTATGCATTCCCAGAGTGATACTTCCGATCAAATTTTCTTGGCCTAAACATGGATTGAAATTCCCAGCCGCAAAAACTTCTTCCATACTTTCCCGATTGCTAGTGGCGAAGATATCCTTGTCAACGAGATCCGGATCTACTTCACCATACTCTCGACCACCGTATGGAAAACCGAAGGTTTCCTTTTCTACATCTTTAATAATTATGATTTGCGGTGGAGTAGAAAGTAATCGGAATATCATGAGAGCGCCTTCGCTATGCCGAAGTGGGTCTCTTGCCGCTATTCGTTGTCTCGCCAGCGTGGTAACCGGTAAGATCAACGGTGCCGGTAGTATTATTGTATTTGGTGGCGGAGTTATAATCCTTTGAGCCCGTTGATTCTGTTGCGGAAGGCCTTTTGTATGTGCCAAAATTGAACGCACCATCTCTTTTACGTCGGGTAGTGATCCAGAATGATCTTCTGGGACGTTTTTAAAGTGCATATTTTCTCCTTGACCTTAACCCTATATTACCACCCAGGTTGATTGAAGTCAAGGTAGCTTAGTTGACATAATATTATCAATACGCTATACTATAATAAAATGTTCTTTAACCCAAGAGGAGGCCAGCATGAGTGCCAGCCGGCTAGGCAGTCACATCCGTTTAGTTTTTATGCAGTTTAGTTTTTCCAATCCGAGTAATGTTCCTACTTCAGTCAGCCAGCTAGATGAAGAGCCAGAAGACGAAAGAGCTGCCAAGAAGAGTCTTGACGTCGGTAGTATCCAGTTAATTGAAGTCACGGAAGACGTTTTTATTCTACCTTTTCTCAATAGTCTGGAGCAGGCAGGTTACGAGATGATTAATGCCTTTTACAAAAATAGGCAAGACACAAGATCGCATCGCTTCTATCAGATGGTGCGGTTTGCTTTTGCCAGGAAGGAATTTGTAACTATCTCTGAAGAGTTCAGATATAAACGGCAGATTATACTTCCTGACTTACAGAAGATGTGCCTTCTTGCCATGTGGCGGGTCAGATCGTACCAAACCCCCTTTTTTAGAGATCACAATCCTGTGCCTGGACAGTACACCATGTCGATTAATCTTGAGGTACGCAATCCTCTTTACAAAAAAGATGGCACTCCAATCATGATTCAACCTAAGGACGCAAATGGCCTTCCTGTCGGAATTGCTAGGCCGCTTGTTCCCAAAAAAGAGCTTAGAATCATGGGTGATAGTGTGGAAGTCGTAACTGTCTAGTTTATCAGGCAATCATTCAGCCGGTGCGCTCAAACGCACCGGATTTTTGTTAAAAATCAATTACCCTTGACTATTTATAGCTAGTGTGCTATAGTTGAAAAGGAGGTAATCGTGAAGTATACCAGTAATGAGGCATCTATGCTCCCGCCACGCTCTGGCGGGCGTGGTTTGAAAAGACGTCGGGGTAGACTCAGAAGATTCTACTCTGATGAGCTCGGGTTTATAGCGCTGGGCAACATGGCTTGGCGTGGGTTATCAGCAAAGGATTTTGGGGTTCGAACCCGAAAACTGCTGGGGCCCAAACCCAAATCGGATTAGTTTTTGAGTCAAAATTTGCGCGCGGCGCACATGTGTACGTGTACACGCCGCGCGCGATTCCATTTTAAATATTTTAAAACCACCCCGCCTAAGCGGGGTGGTTTTCGTGAGGCGGGCTTTTTTATTGTGCCAAGATGTAATCAAATGTAGCGTGGGCAACAGTTTGTAAACTGTCAGCACCGCATTTGTCCAGGGTGTCGCCGGTTGTGGCGTATTGCGGATAATCAAGATCGATCAAAAGAACGCTCGGTACTCCGGCCTGGTTTAGTGGTGTATGGTCGTCTCCGATAGTTTGTCCAGTTCCATTTTGAAAAACTTTGCTATCAATCTTCTGGCCGATATCCCACAATTTTGCCACTTGAGCCGGAGCTTTTTGTACCGATGACTGCTCCTTGAAAACCTTCAAATTTTTCTTACAGATCATATCAAGTACCAGAGCAGATTCAGGTTTACTGCCAGTGTATAGATCATTTAGGTGTTGAGCAAAGTAAGTAGAACCAAGCGGCTGCCAGCTGCTGAAATCTCCGCCTTGATTTTCTTCGCCCTCCTCACCGTCAAAAAAAACAATGTCGACACCAATTGCTGGTGCCATATTGTGATTACTCAAAGCGCGAGCCAATTCCACGAGTACCGCCACTCCGGAAGCAGAATTATTAGCTCCGGGCACTGATTGACTCTGATTATGCTGATCGTCAAAGGCGAATTTCTGGCTGTCATAATGAGTTGCAAGTATTATTCTTTTCTTCTGCGTGGGATTGAAACGAGTGATAATGTTTGTCAGTTGGTATTTCTTGCCGTCAGGAGCGGTATGCTGCCAGGTTTGTGTTCGTACGTCCTGCGCGAGTTGTTTCATTTCGGCAATTAAGAAATTCTGCACAGATGTATGACCGGGCGCACTCAAGTAGCGCGGCCCGTAGCCAAGAATCTGTCCAATCACAGCTAAGATTTCTTTGCCGTCAAGAAGTGGTTCTTGCCCAAAGGTTCTCTCTAGAACTTTTGAAGTCAAATACTCAACCGGTGAAAAATTATCAATCAGTATGGGATACGGCGACAGATCAAACCGGTCTATGTTTATGATTTTGGTTGGTAGAGAGCGGATGATAGAATCCGGGTTTCGAGTCAGCGCAAGTGTGTCCAGACTCATCTTACTCGTACTGTTATAGCCGACGATGATGATATTCTGCGGTTCAGTTTGACCAGGTGATGTAACGGTAAAAAAATAACTGTTTGGGAAAACAGTTTGGAAAGTTTTTATCTCGGCCATAGTCAGTGAGGGCTGTTGGCGGGAGAGGTCTCCGATTAGATTGGCGACAAATATGCCGTTAGTGGCGAGCCGACTTTTGGCGATCGTAAAAAATTCTTGGCTAGTAAAATGAGCGGGAATAGAAAAAAGAGAGTAGTAAGCGTCGCTGAAAATCAGGTCATACTTTTTATTGGAATCAGTCAGTAGGCGACGGCCATCTTCGGTGTAGTTGTGCAATCGGGGATTGTCGCTTGCGCCGAAGTATTTTTTTGCCAGATCGAAAAGCAATGGCTCTATTTCGGAGACATCAATGTTGGCATTGGGTAATTCGGCAAGTAAGGCCTTGGGTATTGAGTACGCTCCGCCGCCGATGACGAGCGCGTTTTGAATATCAGGTTTGAAAATTTTGTAAACGAAATAATATTTGGTGTAGTCGTAAACCATATCCGTCTGGCTGTTGGAATCCAAGAATATCGCACCGGAACTGCTATGGTCCTGCTGAAAAAACCTTGCCGGTCTGCCGGCGTACGAACCGTCATAGATAGTAATTTTTTCATATACTCCGTCTTTGCTGTATACGATATTTTTTTGTGGCTGTTTGATGACAGTCACCGCCAAGCCGGTAAGGACAACAAGCATTATTAAAATTCGATATGTATTTTTTTTATCTATGCCAAGCCACAAAAGTGCTACTAGACCAAGTAAAAACAATGTTATACCAGTACCGATAACTATGCGATCTATACCAAAATAGGGGATGAGTGCGAAACCGGCGAGTAGACTGCCAGCAATGCTTCCCAAAGTTGACCAGAAGAAAATTTTTCCGGCGACACTGCCGACCCCTTGCTCGGGGAAGTGGACACTTTGTAATTTTACGGCGTAGGGCGAAAGCGTGCCGAGTAATAAAGCTGGTATAAAAAACAAGAATAATGAAAAAATCAGCGGACCGGTGGTAATAGGCAATACATTACCCAAAATCGGCAAGGTAATTTTACCGATGAAGTAGAAGGTAATAATTGCCAGACCGCTTACAAGTATTATGCCGAAAAACCAACGTAAAGACGGATGTTGGTCGGCGATCTTGCCGCCTTGATAGTAACCCAGACTCAAAGCGGCGAGGATTACACTTATGACGCTTGAAACCGTGAAAATAGTATTGCCGAAATAGGGCGATAGAATGCGTGTAGCGACTATTTCAACAATCAAAACGCACGCCCCGGTAGTGAAAACAGAAATAGGCAGTAGATTGTATTTGAGAGACCTAACCATACGACAGGGATCCAGAATTTATTGTTCGGTGCAGTATTATTGAATTAGTCCGAACCGCTTTTGCCGCCTGCGGCGGCGAGGAAATCCCCCCGCGAAAATTCGGAAAGGCGGCGGAGCCGCACCGCTGACAATTTTCCGCCAAAGGCGGATCTGCCTCCGGCATGACAAGTTTTTCTTTGGCGGCATTCAATCCAAGAATTCACGAAGCGAATATCTAAATAATAAAGGATTTTTATGAAAATTTCAATTGTTTCAAATATAGAAAAAGTACGAGCCCCAAGCAGAATTGAATTCCACGAGAGGCTCGGATTGTCGCGACAACGACTAGAACCCGTCGCGAAAAAAGATGACCGCTGGCCAGATCCAGATTCCGATTCCTGCGAGAAACAGGAACCAGTACTGAACCCAAAGGTATCCCCCAAGAGGGACTCTCCAGTTCGCGGATGGTTCCGCGAATGTCATCCAGCGCAACCTGGTAGGTCGTCTCGGTACGCGGAATGTCCTTGACGGCCTCGAGTCGCGTGATGATCGAGGCGATGGAGCCATTCAACTTCGCCAGGTCATTCGCGGGAGTTTTGAAGATCAGGGCGGTGTGACCACGAGTCATACCATGACGCTCCATCCCCGACTTCAACTCCTTTATGTACTCCAACATGTCCGGCACGTCCGCAGCGACCTGTGCGCGGTGGGCGACGGACTCCACGTCTCGGTCCAGCTGGTAGCCCTGATTGATCAGGAAAATACCAACCAAAACTGACACGACCAACGAAACTATCAACGAGGTTTTCATGCGGCTCTCCTTTCAAGGTACTGGTTGACTGCATCAAGCCACCATGACTTGATCTCCTGCTATCCTATCATATCAAGTCTTTGCTGTCAAGGGCAACAAAAAATCCGCAATATCGCGGTTTTTAGATTCTTAGCTCCTAGGATTAAAAAAAACTTCCCCTAAAATGCGAAATCGTGAATTCGTTTTTACTCCCAAAATTGAATACAAATTAGTCGCCGACTTGCCTCGCCGGCAGGTGGGGCGAAGCGAGGCGAGGCGAACCCTTCAAACTTGCAATTTCCTACGTGGTGCTCCATTCTTAAAATAGTTCGAACGTATTTCGCCGCCTGCGGCGGCGAGGAAATCCCCGCAAAAATGAGCGGCTTCGCCGCGAACCGGACAATTTCAAGTTTTTCTTTGGTGGCAAAATTAGAGGTTTGCGAAGCGGACACAACTGCTCTTTCATAATTTCATAAAAAGAAGAAACCCGCCAGAGGTCTTGTGACATAACGGGAAGCAGTTGGTCTGCTCAGTCCGTTGATTGAGGAACCTCTCAAGCCGCAGTCTTCTTGAGCTTGTCGACCTGAATTGCCACCTCGACTTGCAACTCGGTCGGCTTGGCTACGAATTCCTCGTGTTGGCCGATTGAGACACCCTTGACGGTTTTAGCTATTTCGGGTTCCTTCAGCATTGCTTCTTTGTCCACCTCTTCCTTGGTTCTGATAAAACGCTTCAGTTGAAGCTTCTTCAAAGATTCAAGGATCGATTCGACATCGCGAAGCTTCACAGATGGCGGTGTCATGCGCCAGCCGAAAGTGCCCGTTGGCACTTCGACCGTCTTGCGCTTGCCGCCATTGGTCAGCTCATCGCGATGGGCTTCAGCGAAAGCGAAGAGGCCTTCGACGAGTTGTGAAATCTTTTCCTGGTGAGGCTCGTCGTCTACCATCGCCTTAGCCTTCAGTTCGTCCACCTTGGCATTGAGGCCTGATTGAATCTTTTCGGTCGCGCGCTGCTCTTTGCCGATCTGAGCCAAGAACTGCGCTGCCTCATTCAAACTCTTTGGTACAGCTACTACCGCTCTCTTGGGCATGACACCCTCCTTTTGTAAATGTGCGTTACCACGACCACCCTCGTGGCAGGGATTACCGGCAAATCCGATAATGTTTTATTGTACTCTGATTATACGGAAAAAGCAATGACAAACAAAAAATAAGCATTTCTGCTGTTTCGTAGTCTGAATCCTATGGATCTTATGATTAAAAATTTTTCTTCCCCCAAAATGCGAAATCGTGAATTCGTTTTTACCCCCAAAATTGAATACAAATTAGTCGCCGAGTCCCTCCTGCGTCGGGATAAACTCCGCGAGGCGAACCAAAACTCTTTGACTTTTCCTACTTGGTGCAGTATTCTTGAATTAGTCCGAACGCATTTCGGCGAGGAATTCTCCCCGCGAAAATTCGGAAAGGCGGCGGAGTCGCACCGCTGAAAACCGCAAAAGAACCCGGAGAAAAACATCGGCTCGAACCATATTTTAATTTTGGGGGAAGAAAATTTTTTCATAATTTATAATCAATTTTATGACCAGGAAAACAAAAATAATTCTTACCATTTTCGGCCTCCTTCCTCTAGT
>JBGQJN010000017.1:0-18371 GCA_041499075.1 Minisyncoccia bacterium
AGATACCTTTAATGTTGATGTCAACATTAATTATGGGAGAACAATTTTTCAGGCAATCGTACTCAAAGACGGCGACATCACTGAAATCAGGCGGCCGGCCATACAACCAGTTGGCGGAAGTGCTCCAGTTGGCATCACTACCTTGACCAGTCCAAACGTCCGCATTGACACCTTGACCACCGGCTGGACCAATAGCTCTGACAGGTATGCCGGTTATTGCCGCTCTGCCGGAAACAATATCAAGGCCGATGGCTGCTCCTTTGCTGATATTTTGAGCTACAGTTTGATTAATTGGCTGGCTTGATTGGCTGGGGCTGGCCGGCGTGGTCGGAAATGGCGGCGGCACAGGAAGCGGGGATGGTGATGGATTAGAAGATGACGGAACAGAAAATGCACTACTACCACCGCCTTGATTAGAGCTGGAGCTAGGCGTGGGAGTTGCCGCACCAAAATTCCAATTAGTATTATTACCCGAGTTAATACTGCCGGTACTCGCCGCCGATATGGCAGTCGCATTAATATTGTCCGAATCTTTCACATCAACGTAGGCCACCGATTTTGAACCATGCGGATCAATCTTCCATTGACTGTTATCGTTCAGACTGCGCAGGAACAAGATATTGCCAGATGTTCCATGCAGAGTCAGCCCTCCTAGTATAGTAATTGTGGCGCTGTCGTCAAAAGTCAAAGTTGAAGCAGTGGTTACCGTGTCTGTGAAATTGTTGAAAGTCCAATCGCCGGTCAACTTCTGATCGGTACCATCCAGAATAACCGTGCCCGTACCGGCGTTAAAAGTCCCGCCGTTATTGGTCAAATCATTGGCACTGGTTATTGTCCCCGAACCGGCATTGAGGATTGTACCGTCGCCAACGGTTGAAACACTGCCGTTTAGAGGCAGGAAAAGATTCACCGGCGCATTAAAGGTGGCGGCGGCGCCAAATGTGCCAAGCGACAGGCTATGGCCGCCACCGAAATTGTCATCAATGGTAAAATTTGAAACACTACTGGCGTTTACCGTGGCCGGGTCTGCCCCGCCTTGTATGGACAGCCCTTCGCCCATGTAAACTGTACTGCCATTGAGATTTAAGGTGCCGCCGCTCCCAACATAAACTCCACCTTCAGTATGCCAATTGCTACTAGTGGTAAAGGTTCCTCTTATCGTGGTAGTACCCGTGCTGATAGTATTCATGACAGCGTTGAGTAGGCAACCCCCGCTCAAACCAAAATTTCCATCGCTATGGCTGCTCTGAATATTAAAGGTCAGTCCTGTTTGAGCATTGAGGTCGCCGGTACAACTAACCACCGAGTTTAGTCCGGTTAAGTTAACAGTTTTGCCCGAACCGTTAAGGGTACCGCCGGTAAAATCAAAATGGCCGGTAACATCCCAGGTGCCGGACGGCGGAGTGAATGTTCCGCCGCTCATTGCGAAATCACTGCCATCCTGAACGTCAAATGTTCCGGCGCTGGCATCAAAAGTACCATCTTCTTGAGTGAAACCATTACTGCTACCGATGGTTAATGTAACCCCACTTCCAAGTGTGATAGTCCCGGTATAACCATCCGAGATAAGCAAGCCACCATCAATTGAAAAATCGCTATCAATAGTAGCATCTTTGGAAGAACCGCTATTAAAGAAAACGTAGGTGAGGACGTGGGAAGGGGGTATTATGCCCTGATCCCAGTTGGCGCCACAGCTCCAATTGTTGGCTGTGCCGGCGCCACCACAAGTACCATCAGTGCCGCCACCAGTCCAGTACCAGTTACCATTATCGCCACTGGCAAAATGCGTGCCGGTAAAACAAAAACCAAACAAAAGAAACAATGGCAGTAGGATGAATAATAATCTGAATTTTGTAAATTTCATAAAAATTAAGTGCCTACGAAAAAATGGCATCCCGTAAATTAGCGATTGGTTAAATAATATTTGAATTTTATAGCTAAATTATAGCACCTAGTCATTAGGATTGTTATCTGTGAGTGGATAAAACGAATATAGAAAAAACTTGACTTATCAATGGTTTTTTGTTATTATTAATTGGGGTGATTTGTTGGTTTAGCCTGTTTTAAAAGACACTCTAAGTCGCTAGATATGAAGAAAAACAATATAATTTACGCACTACTAATAGCGCTCTCATAAATGATATTGACGGCGCTACTTTTGGTATTAATTGTAATGACCCGGTTTATTGTACGGGCATTGTGCGTAATATTGCCGGTCTAAGTCAAGGTTCTGGCGGGACGACGCTAGACGCTTCCGCATCGGGTTTTTACACTACTAGCGGCGGACAACCCTATTACTATCCGACCTATCCAACGCCGACACCTTATATTTATTATGCGCCGGCGTACACTCCCTATCCTACTTACCCAACAAATCTTCAGCTAAGTATCCGGAAAACCGGTAAAGATGTCACGAAAGGCGAGTTAAGCGAGCAGTCCAGCCTGAAGGTTTCGCCAAACGATACTTTAGAATTTGATATCAGGGTCCGCTCGCTCTCTTTAGTTACTCTGAATAATGTTATAATCAGAGAAATAATGCCTAGCGGTTTGAATTACATTGACAGGACTACTAGCCTCAACGGTAATATTACTTCTGATGGCATAACTACCTCCGGCATAAATATCGGTCCGCTTGCGCCATACCAAGAGGTGTTAATCAGACTTGATACTTTGGTCATGCCATCTTACTACCTAAACGGTCAAACCACCATTACCAATGTCGCACAGGCCAGCGTTAACAGCGTTAGTCCGGTTACGGCACAGCTTGTTATATCGATCTCTAGTGCTCAAGTGGCTGGAACATCAATTGCCAAGATCGCTGGTGTGGCTACGGGTACTACTGACAGCTTAATTATTTCCCTGTTCTTGGGCTTACTTGCGACATATGTCTACGCCGGCTATACAAAAACTGACATTTTCAAGAAAAAAGAGGTTCTATCAATCGTTAAAAAGTTCCGTTCAGACAAAAATAGATTCAATTTTGCGATTCAGAAATAACCTGTGGAGCTATGGGAATTCTTAAGAAGAATAAGTTCATATTTTGGAATTTGATTGCTTTGATTTTTGTTAAAGCAATATTTTCCTACTCCGGCTCTCAATTCGCCAGCCTACTCAACGGCGTGACAATATTCGGCAAAGAAGATGTCGTTGTCCAGACTAATATTCTTAGAACAGAGCTCGGCCTCTCTAACCTGAAGGAAAATCCCACTCTAGACATAGCTGCCGCTCAAAAGCTTCAGGATATGATTAACGGGCAATATTTCGCACACACCAGTCCCAGCGGTGTTTCACCCTGGCATTGGATAGAGGTTAACAAATACGATTACAGCTACGCCGGCGAAAATCTGGCTATAGGCTTTACAACTGCCCAAGACACTGTAAGCGCCTGGGATAACTCACCATCGCATCGCGAGAACCTTCTCAACCCGCATTACCAGGAGACCGGCGTCGCTGTGGCATCGGCTAAGATACAAGGTAACGAGGGCTTTCTGGTGGTCCAATTATTCGGCACACCAAGACCGGTTGAATCACCGGTGGTCAAAACCACGCCAATACCACTTGCTTCGATTAAGCCTACGCCGACCGTCAAACCGGCAGCAACAGAAAATCTTAATCCAACAATTCTGCCTTCGGTGCAAATTTCAATCAACGAAGCCCAAGCTTATGAACCCGTCGCCGTGACCATTGGCCAGCCTACACTTTCAACGATAGCCAAGGCGTCAAAAATCTTGAATGACACCTTTGCTTTCTACTCACTGATTACCTTCTTGGTTTCCGTGCTGGCAATCGCCTTTGTGGAAATCCGACGTGAGTTGCTCGTCCGTACGGCAATTAGCTTGGTAATTCTTGTTCTGGCTATTGCCCTACCGGTATTCCACCTCATTCACACAGCTTTCATAATATAAAAAGTGATTATGAAGATAAGATATATAACATTTTTTGCTGCGGCTTTTTTAATATGTTTCGTCGTTTTGAACGGAAGATTTATCTATGCCAATGTCGGCTATTGGTTTAACCAGGGTACCCTGCCGGTCAATAATAATGCTCCCCTGCCATCTTCTTTGCCTATATCTCAAGCTAAAGCTCGGCAACCGTTGCCTGATGGCGCAACTTTGGTGATTGATAAGATCGGGGTATCCGCGCCGATTATCTTTGGCGTCAGTAATGATGCTACTAAAATTTTAAGCAATCTGGCATACGGCGTCGTACATGATACAGGCACACCCAAACCAGGAGAGGGTGGTGTATCGGTGATCCTTGGTCACAGTTCGGCTTATCTCTGGTATAGGGGACACTACGGTTCGGTCTTTGCGCTTTTAGGCAAACTCGAGCCGGGTGATAGATTCTATGTCCGTTATAACGATGGCCGAGTTTTCACCTATTCAGTTAGGCAATCAATTATTTTCATACCCCTTCAAAGCGATGACCGCCTAACACAAGTTGAACAAAGTAAAACCAATTCTTTGGTACTTGTCAGCTGTTGGCCGGTAGGCACGAATTACAAACGTATTGCCGTACAAGCAGAATTAATATAAGACAACCTAAAACCCCGCCAAGGCGGGGTTTTAGGTTGAAGAAAGCTTAGTTTTTTGCTAATCTCAGCTTATATTACCCGCCCTTAGCTCAGTTGGTAGAGCTGCTCCCTCTTAAGGAGAAGGTCGTAGGTTCGAATCCTACAGGGCGGACAATGAACGAAGTGAGTTGGCAGAACTGTTGGATTCGAACCTTTTGCCCCGTGGCGGAAATATTAAAACCGAGGGGTTTTAAAGTAGGGGGTCGGGGCAAAACATGTGTTTATGTGAGATTCCAACAGGGCGGACAATAAAATTTATCGCCCATAGCGGTTTGCGCTCGTTTTGTTAATCTTCTATAATTACTTTGGGGTTATCTCAATATAACTTAACTTGCATTCGCGGTTGTTGATTGTTAAAACCAATAAACCGCCGGAATGCTTTTGCTATAATGAAAAAACGGGTTCGGGTAGCAGGTGTAATTACTTTGTTGGTTTTAGGCCTGATCTTTGTTCTAAAAATCGGCCCCAAGTTTAATGCCGCTAATATTACCGCTCGTTTGACTTACCAGCTCCAGAGCGTAAGTATCTTAAAATTAAGCGGCGGCAATGTTGATTGGTCGCGTTCGGGCAGCAATTTGATAGTCTACGATCAAAAACAGCCGAATGGTTACTACAGCATTTTTACAATGCAGCCGAACGGAAGCAATGTGAAATGTTTGACCTGTAACAATACGAACCTGCCTAATCGTAACATGGGCAATGCCGCTTGGAGTCCGGATGGCAAATGGATCATTTTTCAAGCAGAGAAAGCAACCCACATCAAGCCTTCTAGCGCTATCTCTGTGCTACCGGGGGGCGGTGAGCTTAACGATCTTTGGATAATGTCCAGCGATGGCAGTCGGGTATATCAGTTAACTAATGAGCCGAATACCGTTGATAGCGGGGTTCTGGAACCCCATTTTTCCAATGACGGCACTAAACTAACCTGGGTTGAAAAGTACAGAAAAGAGAATTTATGGGTACCCTCTCAAGTTTTTGGAGATTGGAAATTAAAGGTGGCTGACTTTAAAGTTGTATCCGGCGCTCCGCAGATTTCCAATATCAAGACTTTCCAGCCGGGCAATGAGGTATTTTATGAAAGCCATGGATTTTCAGCAGATAATTCGAAGATAATCTTTACAAGCAACTTTTATAACACCGTCCACGCATTAACAAATAGCAATGTTTATACCTTAAACTTAAATACGGGCGCGGTTGTTCAACTGACCAGCCAGGGCTACAACGAACATGCGATTTATTCTCCTGACAGCCAAAAGATAGTTTGGATGTCAAGTAGTGGTGAGGCCGGCGGGGGCCGCACTGAATACTGGCTAATGAACCAGGATGGATCAGGCAAAACGCAATTAACCCACTTTAACACATCCGGCTATCCGGAATATTCGGGTGGTACGACAATAACTGCCGCTGATAGTTCTTGGGGACCTTACGGGTCAAGAATTGTCGGCTATGTTCAAAATAATTTACTTCAACAAACCGGCTCGATTGTCATGATTAATCTTCAATAGTTATTGGTTTACAGGGTAGACAAAAATTATAGAACAAAACCAGCCTACGGCTGGTTTTGAGTTTTCCACAGGTAGAGTAGCTTTTTGGTGATATAATTGAGGATGAGGTCATGGATTAGATATTCACGAGGTCCGACATGCCCCAGATGCCGCTCGGGGGATGTTTTGGAGGTACATGATCACAGATTACAACTCGAGAATCTCGCCGAGTGGAAAAAGATAACAGACAACGGCCTTGTTAAATGGTATTGCCAAACCTGCTACTATAAGTGGACTGACCTACCGACGTTGTTTACTAACTAAATTAACTAAAATTTCCAAGACATGATCAATGTCTTTTTTTCTTGTCTGGCGGCCCAAAGTAATTCTAATATTGCCCCCAGACAGTAAAGAGGGTTTACCCTGAACTTGTCGAAGGGCCTGGATAACATGAGAGGACTCGGTTATCGTTGACGTACAAGCCGAACCGGTTGAAACCTGTATCCCCTTCTGATCGAGTGCTAACATTAGCATCTCGCCGTCTACACCCTTAAAAGAAATGTTGATGTTGTTGGGCAGACGCAGAATGGGATCACCATTTAGATGACTGCCGGTTATAGTTTCCGAAATTTGCCCGATCATATAGTTACGCAGTTTTACCAAGTGCGTGCTTTCTTTGACACGAATCAGATCGCTGATCCCGAGCGCTTTAGCAAAGCCAGCGATCATTGCCGGATTTTCTGTGCCGGCCCGCAGACCGTATTCCTGATTACCGCCGACGATCAAAGGTAATGGATTAATGCCTCGTCTGATATAAAGACAACCTGTTGCCTTGGGTCCATAGATTTTAGAGCCATTAAGAGTTATCAGGTCAACGCCGAGATGATTGACGTTGAGATTCAAGGCACCCGCTGCTTGGCAAGCATCGGAATGAAAAAAGGGAGTCCTTTCAAGAATCGATAATTCTTTACGGTTCCGAAAATCCTGCACTATTTTGGCAATTTTGTTTACCGGCTGGATCGTACCGATTTCGTTGTTGGCATACATGATTGAAACAAGTATTGTATCCTTTCTTAACGCCCTGGTGACATCGGCCGGATTAATAATACCGTTTTTGCCGACGTCCAAATAGGTTACTTTGAAACCTTCATATCTTTCCAAAAATTGGCAGGCACGCAGGACGGCATGATGTTCAATCTTAGACGTAATAATGTGCCGGCCAAAATTTTTGTAAGCCCTGGCTACACCAAAAATCGCCAGATTGTCTGATTCCGTTCCCGAACCGGTAAAAACCACCTCCTCCGGCCGCGAACCAAGTACCTTAGCGACGTTCCTGCGTGATTCACCGATAATTGCTCGCGCTCGCCTCCCCACTTCATGAACCGATGAGGCGTTGCCCCAATCGTTTTTGAGGTGTTTCAAAACTATCCGCTTTACACGCGAGTCCATCGGCGTCGTCCCGGCATAATCTAGGTAAATAGATCTTTTCATCCCGTACGAAGTAGTCCCGTACGAGGCAGAGGCACGCTGCGTGCCCTCGCGGCCTCGTTCGGGATTATTAATATAAGTTACAGGTACAGAACTACTGTTATTTTATATTTAATACCCCGCTCGCTTCACCCGTTAGGGCTACTTCGTTCGGGATTCATACCACTATACTTAAAATCCCGCCTTAGCGGGATTTTAAGTATAGACTACAAATGATAGCCAGTCAAAATTATTTGAGTAAACTGTCAATCACCGATTGAAAATTGGCATAAGGCTGGGCACCGACAATCTTCTGACCATTAATGAACACCGTGGGCGTGCCCGTGACTCCATCTTTTTGGCCTTCGGCCAGGTCATCCGCCACACGTTTGGCGTACTTGTCCGTGTTTAGACACGAAGCAAACTGGCTGGTATTGATACCGACTTTGCCGGCATATTTAGTAAGATTCGCTTTTGAATAATAGGCCAGATCTGTCTCCGGCGCTTGATTGCCATAGAGCCAGTTGTGATATTCCCAAAATTTACCCTGCTCGGCTGCACACTCGGCGGCTTCTGATGCCCAAACGGATTGCTGGCCAAGAAAAGCATAGTGTCTAAAAACAAAATTTGCTTTGCCGGTGTTCACGTAGTCTTGTTTGATTTGCGGTTCTACTTGCTGGAATAATCGCTCACAGAAAGGACAACGAAAGTCACCGAATTCAACGATTGTGATCTTAGCATTACTATTTCCCAGAACATGATCATTGGGCCCGATTTGGATGTTAACCGGCGTGCTAGTTGGAATGTTAACCGGCGTGCCACCAGGCTGTACCTGGGCGTTATTTCCAGCAATCTGCGCAGAACCGTTATTGGCATTGCCGCCTTGATTCCGAGTATAAATCAAAGTTCCGGCAATAATTAAAGCTGCAAGTAGGATGGATATCGGTAAAAATAATTGAGAAACCGGCGGCTTGACGGCAGTTTTTGTTTCTGCGACCGCAAGGGTTACTTCAGTTTCATTTGTTTGTTCCTCCATATTAAATAACTTTAGCAAAATTGGGTTAGAAATCAAGTGTGGTCATATCAAATCAGAATCGCTGGCGATCTTCAGGCCAAAGTATGACCGCAATAAAACCGCCGATCAGACCAAAATCTCTGATAGTCACCTCATTCAGGCCGACAAATAAAAATAACATTAATAAAAATAATACCGCGACAAAAGAAAAGAGTTTACTGAAAACACCCGTAACCATACTCAGGCCAATTAAAATTTCAAAGATCCCATTTATGTATATGAATTGTGTTCCGGTTAGACCAACTTTGTCCATCAGATAAAGCGCACTGGATGCCACCCAAGCATTCAACCAATAGGCGGGGTGTATTATCTTATCTATGCCAAACCACAAAAAAACTACGGCTAGGCCGAGACGCAAAACCAAATACGAATAGCGCGAGGAGGTAAACATACGGCTTAATTATGCTGATTTAGGGCATATTGACAAATGTAGAATAAAGGTATATAATATAGACACTGGTTGCTGGGGTGCCTGTGACTTTGTAGCTAATATCCGCCCCCGTTTTACGGGGGCATTAAGAGGCTTATTTACATAGTAAACTAGTCTTTTTCAAGCTACAAGGGAAAATCTGTTGATACCTTCGGGTATCGGTGGTGAAATCAGCTTCTTGGCAACCAAGAAGTCAGTATATAAATCAAAACCCCGCTTCGGCGGGGTTTTGATTTATATTATTTAATTAAGCATTTTTCCCGTTATTCTTTTCTAGAAACTCAAACACCTTCTCGTTCAGTAAAAGGTCGTGTATCTTGCCACGCATCTTTTCCGGGTTGATATTTTCCAGCGCCTCTTGGCCACCGCCTTCCCCGCTAGCTCCGCTCATCATGTATTCCTGCAGGACGTTTTGCATTTCTGCGGCAATTTCTTCGTCGCTTACTTCCAGATGTTCAGATTTAGCAATTGCTCCGGCAATAAAGCTTAACCTGACTTGTGACTCAGCTTTTACGCGCCACTCGCGCTTAAGATCATCCTGTGTTTTTTTAAGATGGGCGAGATAAAGCCCCAGTTCCATGCCTTGTTGGTGCAGATTATTATCAAAATCCTGAATCA
Organism: Minisyncoccia bacterium; assembly: GCA_041499075.1. Classification (GTDB taxonomy): domain Bacteria; phylum Patescibacteriota; class Minisyncoccia; order 2-02-FULL-40-12; family IGHO2-01-FULL-4-A; genus JBGQJN01. The sequence continues at coordinate 9,648 of JBGQJN010000017.1, forward strand.
TGGCATCGAGGCGCCTGTCTATTAAGACTTTGGACGCTTCTACTTTTGTCGTCTCGGCTATTTTTTCAAGCATGGCAAGTCGCAGTCTGTCTTTTTCTTTAGCTTCTTTTTCAGAGGTCAGACCTTGTTTTACATTTGCTTCAAGCTCTTTTACTGAACTGAATTGGCCGAGACTTTTGGCAAAGTCATCGGTCAGATACGGCAGAGTTTGCTCCTCTGCACGTTTGAGTGTCACTTCAAAGTCTAAATTTTTGCCGGAAATCGATTTCTGATAATAATCTGGCGGAATCTTGAGAGTAAAATTTTTCTTTTCACCGCTTTTCATACCGATAATTTGCTCTTCAAAGCCAGGTACAAATTTACCTTCCCCCAAAACAGTCGGATGATTTTCACTTTTACCGCCTTCAATTATGGCATCGCCATCTTTAATAATGAAGTCCACTTCAACCCGGTCTCCTTTTTGCGCCGGTCGCGAAACTTCTTTGAGTATGGTGCGAGATTTAAGTATATCACCTATAACATTTCCGATCTCAGCTTCACTGACTACAATCGGGTTTTTCTTAATGCCCAGATTTTTGTAAATACCGAGTTTAATTTCCGGCAATACAAGAAGGTCTACTTTGTAAATTAGTTTTTCGGCAGAGTTCTCAACTATTTTGAAGTCCGTATGTTCAATGATGTCAAGATTCTTTTCTGCCAAAGCTTTATCGAGGCTGGCATGCACTGCCAGGTCCATTGCAATTTCGCGGATTTTAGCCTCTCCAAGCTGTTTACGGATCATTTCCTTGGGCGCCTTACCCGGTCGAAAACCCTCCAGTTTAGCTTCCTGGGCTAATTTTTTTTCAGCCTCTTCCACATAAGAAAACAGGTCCTCTTTACCAAGACTTACCGTCAATTCTATTTGAGAATTTTCTATTTTTTTAACTGAAGTTTCCATTACTGCCGATTTTACTTATCCTTTTTAGTCTTCTTTTTTAATTCTTTGGGACTATTGGTGGTATCCAAAACTACGCTTCCGACTTCCACAGTATTCGTTAATTTTTCTTGCTCGGACGCTATTTCTTTGACCGCTTTTAGACCCTCTTCCCCCTTAATAGCTTCCGCGCTTTGATCTTCCGATAGGGCTTCGTCGGTGGACATCTTGGCTTGAGGCGAACGTACGTCTATTTTCCAGCCGGTTAGCTTAGCCGCCAAACGCACGTTCTGGCCCCTCTTACCAATGGCAAGAGAAAATTGATCGTCGGCGACTTCGGCCAGAGCATGGCGTCTTTCTTCGTCCAAGATCTTAACATCAAGAATTTTGGCCGGGGACAAGGCATTAGATATGAATTTAGCTGAATTATCATTCCACTCAATTATATCAATCTTCTCGCCGCCCAATTCATTGATTACGGTCTGCACCCGCACGCCTTTTTGGCCGACTAGTGATCCGATCGGGTCAACGCCATCTTCTTTAGAAGACACCGCCACCTTGGATCGCGAACCTGGCTCGCGTGCGATTGATTTTATCTCGACACTGCCAGATTCAATTTCCGGTACTTCAAACTCGAAAAGTTTTAACACCAACTTGGGATGAGTGCGCGATAACAATATGACTGGCCCCTTGTTTGTCTCCTCTACGCGCAGAATTAAAAATCTTAGACGCTGGCCAAGACGGTAATTATCCTGATAAATTTGCTCCATCGGTATCAAAAGGCCGTTGGTGCGCCCGATATCCACGTAGACCATCCTGCCCTCAATGCGTTGTATGGCACCGGATACCACCTCGCCTTCCTTTTTCTTAAATTCCTGAAAAATTGCTTCGCGCTCAACTTCGCGAAGACGTTGAATAATAACTTGTTTAGCGGTTTGGGCAGCTATTCTGCCGAAGTCAGTTTTGGCTTCAAGCTTAATTATCAACTCATCGCCGATTTTTAATTTTTTGTTTGTTTTCCTGGCTTCTTCAAGTATAATGTATTTTTCTGGATTAAACTTAATCTTTGACTCATCCGGATCTTGCTCTTCACCTTCAACCTTTATTTCAGATCCTTTTGGAGTTTCTATCCCAATCATTTTATTTTCGGATTCGCCCCGACCCTCTATTATATCTTGCCGATCGGGCACCTCTCCGATAATATTGCCCTCTTCATCTACCCCCTCAATGACAAACTTAATCTGGGTAACAGCAATATCCCCGGTTTCAATGTCAAGTTTAGCCCTGATAATCTGCCCTTTCTCGCCATAATCTTTCTTGTAAGCGGCGGCAATGGCAGCTTCTATGGTCTCTACAACCTTATCTTCTGGGATGCCTTTTTCCTCGGCGATTTGTTTGATGGCCGAAATGAATTGTTTGGTGTCTAACATCGTAAAAATGACAATAACTAATGAAAATGCCCGCCTTTCTTGCGGACACAATCAGTTAATATCAGCCTTAAATTTCATTATATCAGCTGGTAAATTACAAGTCAAGCACCGTCACGGTTTCAAATTAACTTATCCACATTTTTGGCTATTGCTTCAAGGTTGCGATGTTGCTAAACCAAAGTTTATAAGTGTTAAAAACAGAAAAGCCAAAAAATGTTAAAATTAAGACGCTGAATACCCGCAAGACAATATGCCCCAATTAAACAAAAAAATAGACCTCGAGAAGAAGCTTGAGGAAAAGCTCACTGGAATTCAAGTCCAAAAAATAGAGGAAGGCGCTAAATCTAAGGCTCAGGCAAGTAGTCTGCCTTATGCTGACTTGAAAAGCTTTCCTATCGACGTTAATGCCGTTTTAGTTATTGACGAAAAAGATGCGCGTTCGGGTAATCTGGCGGTCATTTCTAAAAGCGGCCGCAGTCTGCGTATCGCCGTTTTGGATCCGCAGAATCAGCAAACACAAATAATTTTAAGTAAACTAAAATCAGACGGCTACATCTATAGCCTGGTAATAGTCTCTGAATTTGGCCTAGCTTCAGCCTGGCAAAGATACAAACAGAAGAAAGAAAGAGTTGAGGCGCCACATGGTATTGTCCAGATGAAGGAATCGGAGATTTCCGACATAGAAAAGCAGGTTAAAGATATTGCCGATCTCAAAGATCGCTTAACCAAATTACCGATAACCCAGGTTCTGGATATCCTTGTCGCCGGTGCGCTAAAAATAAAAGCTTCCGACATACACTTTGAACCAGAAGAAAAAGATATTCGCCTGCGTTACAGATTAGATGGTGTACTCACGGACGTTGTCAGTTTCTCTCCGACAGGCTACCCGGGTGTTCTTTCTCGCATTAAACTCCTCGCCGGTATGAAGATAAACATCCATGACGCCCCACAGGATGGCCGTTTTACCATCAGAAATGAAGCTGGTGATATAGAAATAAGGGTTTCGGTTTTGCCTGGCGCCTATGGCGAGAATATCGTGATGCGTATATTGGACCCGTCCACGATCAGACAAAAACTTGAAGATCTTGGTATGCGCGATGATATTTTGAAAACTATCAAAAAACTGCTAGCCAAAACAACCGGCGCAATACTCACCACCGGTCCGACGGGCTCCGGCAAAACAACGACTCTTTACGCTTTTATAAAATATGTAAACAGTCCCGACGTTAAGATTATAACTATAGAGGATCCGATTGAGTATCATATTGACGGCATCTCACAAACCCAGGTTGATGTTGTTTCCGGCTATAGTTTTGCTAACGGTTTACGCTCCATCGTTCGACAAGATCCGGATGTCATCCTGATCGGTGAAATTCGTGATGTTGAGACGGCAGAAATAGCGATGCAAGCCGCCCTTACCGGACACTTAGTATTTTCTACGCTGCACACCAATAATGCCGCCGGTACCATCCCGAGACTCATCGATCTTGGTGTCAGGCCGGCGACAATAGCCCCAGCGGTTAATGCTGCCATGGCTCAAAGGTTGGTCAGGAGACTTTGCAATAGTTGCAGGAAAAAATCCAAGATACATACCGAGGATTTAGCAATAGTGAAGAACTACCTTGCGGACCTACAGCAAAAAATGGGTTTGGCAAAACTAGATGAATCGCTGGAAATTTATTATCCGGACAAGTGCCAAGAGTGTAATTTTACCGGTTATCGTGATCGAGTCGGTGTTTATGAATTATTCGAAATTGACGATGAGATAGAAAAGTTGATATTGAAATCCCCTGCTATATCTGAGATTGAGGAGTTAACCAAAAAGAAGGGTATGCTCACGCTATTACAAGATGGCTTATTTAAGGTGCTGGATGGCACGACCTCAATTGAAGAAGTAATGAGGGTAATAGGAGAATAAACTAACACCCCTGTAACCTGTAGGCAATAAGCCCGGACTTAAGGAAATCCGGGGTAGAGTAATACCGAGGCACAACCCAGTCGAAACCAAGTTGCCCATCTGCGAAAATACTCCGATTGAGCCAGAATGTTTGACCAGACAGCTCAATTGCCTACAGATTACAGGGGTGTTATCAAAATCCTAACAAAAAATCCCTATTTGGGATTCTATTGGGATTGTATATGGAAAAATGGATGATGTCAAGGGCAAAAAGGAGTTGCTCCAGCAGGAGCCAGACGACCAGGTTTTAGACCTGGCTTTGAGGCCGACCAGTTTTTCTGAATACATTGGCCAAGAGAATGTCAAAGATAACTTGGCAATACTTATCGGCGCCGCCAAGAAACGTCATGATCCCCTGGAACACATACTAATTCACGGTCCATCCGGCCTTGGTAAGACTACTTTAGCTTATCTTATAGCCAAAGAATTTGGTGCCGGCATCAGGATCACTTCCGGTGCAGCGCTTGAAAAGGCGGGGGATATTGGCTCTATTTTGACAGGTCTTTCTGACGGTGATTTTTTGTTTATTGATGAAGTTCACCGACTAAATAAGACCGTTGAAGAAACACTCTACCCGGCAATGGAAAATTACAACCTTGATATAATAATCGGCAAGGGTACATCGGCCAAAACGCTTCAGGTTAATCTTCCCCACTTCACCTTAATAGCGGCTACAACCCGTACTTCTCTGCTTTCTAACCCGTTCCGTTCACGTTTCGGAGCGCATTACAAGCTAGATTTTTACAACAAGGAAGAGATAGAGAAAATCCTCCAGCGCTCGGCGAAACTACTCAAAATAGATGCCGAAGTGTCAGCCATCAGCAAGCTTGCCGCCTCTTCACGCTTCACGCCGCGTATTGCAAATCGTTTACTTAAGCGCGCGCGCGATTATGCCCAGGTTAAGAACTCGGACATTATTACCGGCCAGCTGGCGACGGAAGCCTTGGCTTTGCTTGGTATAGACGAGCTTGGCCTTGATGCCACTGACCGCAAAATACTTACACTAATACATACTAATTTTAAGGGCGGCCCGGTCGGCCTCAAGTCCATCGCCGCCGCCATTGCCGAAGAAGAAGATACCATTGAAGACGTCTATGAGCCCTACCTGATGCAAATCGGCTTTATCGCCCGTACCTCCCGCGGCCGCATACTTACCGATCTTGCCGCCAAACATCTTGGACTCAAGAATAATAATACCCAAGAGTCTCTGATATAGCGTTCACCTGTTTGCATAATTTTAGGCAATTGTTATAGTGGCCAGATGCGATTACTTATAGCCGGCATAGCTTTTACGGTAACACTCGGCGGGCTGTTTTTATTTGAGAATTACAAAACTAGGCCCAGCCAGCCAAATTACGCCCAAATCATCAGAGACATAACACAGGAGACAGTCCTACCCAGCCTGCGGCCGTCTAAATCACCAAGCCAAAAGGCTGTTACCAAATCCAGCAAATCTAAATCGTCAATAACTTCAACTTCTAGCCAGACAACCATACCAAAACCCGTATCTTCCGCCACTCAAGCAATGCATATCTACTACACCAGTTCTTACAAAACTTCCAAATATTACTACTGCGATACTGACTCTGGTTGGAAAACCTTATCCCCACAGACCCTCAAGTCATTTTCGTCGGTTGATGAACTATTGCGAAATTACCCGAGCAGAGCATTGCATGCACCATGCAAATAGTCCGGTCTAGATTCTAGTTTTTATATTCTATATACTATTTGATATGTCGGGACACTCCAAGTGGGCGCAAATTAGAAGGCAGAAAGGAATTAATGACCAAAAGAAGGGCCAGATTTTCAGCAAGCTTGCAAAAAAGATTTCTATTGCAGCGAGACAAGGTACGGATCCCTCGGCCAATTACAAACTGCAATCAATAATTGAAGAGGCGCGGTCAATGAACATGCCCAAGGAAAACATTGAACGGGCAATAAAAAAAACAGGCGAGAAGGAGACGGCAACACTTAATGAACTGGTAATTCAGGCTATGGGTCCCGGCGGTGTAGCTATTGTCGTTGAAGCAATTACTGACAACAAAAACCGCACCATAAACGAGCTTAAGCATTTACTAAGTGAGTATGGGGCAAAAATGGTAACCGAAGGTTCGCTTAACTGGGTGTTTGATAAAAACTGGAATCCCTTAATTCCGCTTGAGACAGATCTAACTACGCAGGAAAAATTATATGCGCTTTTTGAAGTACTGGATGAACATGATGACGTCGAAAATATCCACAGCAATCTCAAACAACCAGAAAATCCATGAGAATACTTGGCATTGATCCCGGCACATCTTTAATTGGCTATGGAATCATTGATGTAGACGGCAAGAGCTATCAGGCGATCCATTACGGCAACTTGAAAACCGGGGTTAATATTAAAAATAGCGACCGCGTAAAGACAGTTTTTGATTTCTTTGATAAAATGATAAGAAAGTTTGAACCTGATAAAATCGCCATAGAAAGTCTATTTTTTTTCAAAAATGCCAAGACCGTGATTAAGGTCAGTGAGATTAGAGGCATATTGATGCTTGTTGCCGCTAAAAATGGGGTGGAGCTTGTAGAGTTTACGCCACTACAAGTTAAGCTGGCAGTTTCCGGTTATGGTCGGGCGGAGAAAAATCAGATTCAAAAAATGGTTAAACTTATACTGCGGCTCGAAACAGAGCCCAAGCCGGATGATGTGGCTGACGCCCTAGCTATTGCAATTTGCTCGGCAAATACAGTAGACTATTGATTTACAGATATAATCAGCCTTTTGACACTAAATCGGATAGCCGTTAGCCGGAGATCTGACAGGTTCAAATCAGGCAATAAAAGTCATCATGTCGACAAATGACTACAAGTATTCACTTATTGAAGCCGATGATTTAGAAGATGGAGCCATAGGAGCGCCGGGAGCGGGAGAAGAGGAGGAAGATGAAAAGAAAGAACCCGTACCAGAAGAGGGGGTCTTATAATCTAAAAAAACCGCCGAGCTCGACTCGGCGGTTTTTTTATCTGGTCTTTAAGAATCGATGTGAGCCGATTTTAATAGTACTCCCGATCTCAACCCGTGTCCCCCAATCACTAACAGTCTTGCCATTCACCTCTATTGCCTTCTGGTCTATTAGTCTCTTGGCTTCGGAGGCTGATACTACCATCCCAGACACCTGCAATACATTCACTATGGTCATTGCGCCATTGATCTTAAACTCTTGTATCTCATCCGGTAGCTGACCTTGCGAAAAAACTTTCTCAAAATTCTCTTTTGCCTTTTCCGCCGCTTTTTCACCGTGATACATTCGTACAAGTTCATAAGCTAGTTCTTCTTTAAAAATCTTAGGGTTTTCGCCATTCTGTCTTACTTTGTCCCTTTCATCTATCCAAGACTGTGGAACTTCTGTGCATAATTCAAACACGGTTTTTATCATTTCATCTAGGATTGAGTGCATGGTTTTACCAAAGACATCTTCAGTAGAATCATTGACCGCTATCATACCTCCCTCACTCTTGCTTATTTTTTTGCCAGTTGAGGCATCTACCAATAACCTTGTTGTGAAAACAAGTTTTTCTTTATTTAGAAGTGCTTTTTCCAAGTCACGGCCCACCATCATATTGAATGTTTGGTCATTGCCCCCGACTTCACCGTCAATTTTCATAGCCACAGAATCGTAGCCCTGCATCAGCGGGTATAAAAACTCATGAACATATATAGGCCGCTCATTTTTAATTCTCTCTTGAAACATATCCCTGGCAATCATTTGTTGAACGGTAACTTTGCTTGCCAATTCAATTACATCGCCTAAATTCATTTTGGCCAGCCATTTACTATTATATTTAACCTCAAAACCTACTTCATTCAGTATCCGTTCTGCCTGCGTAACATATGTTTTCATGTTTTGTTTTACCTCATTTGCCGTCAACGCCTTGCGGGTCGCTTCTTTGTCCGTCGGATCACCAATCTGTGCCGTAAAATCGCCTATCAAAAGAATTATTTTGTGTCCGAGTTTACCTAGCTGTTTTAACAAAAGAAGTGGAATTGAGTGCCCTAAATGTAGGCTGGGGCTGGTTGGATCAATGCCAAGATAAAAAGACAGTTTGTTTCCTGACATCAAAATTTCCACCACCCTTTCCTTAGACGGAAAAACCGCCTCAATATACCTTGAATTCAAAAATTCTTTTATTTTATTTTCATCAGTAATAACTTTTACCATTTTGTATTTTCATAATACCCCATCTGCCCCGACTTTTCGAGGCCTTGACATCTAGTATTAGCTCATGATACTATGAGGAAGCACAATTCTTAAATTCTATTAAGGAGAAACTGATGAGAAAGTCACGAATGACTACCGAACATTACCAGAACTTTAAAAACTTTTTTGAATGGTTCAAGTTAGAGCGGGAAAGCCTGACTCTCTTAATAGCTACAAATCCTCTAT
>JBGQJN010000018.1:0-17955 GCA_041499075.1 Minisyncoccia bacterium
AATTTGAGATCGTTAGTTGAGCTTGCCTCCCAGCCCTTGGCGCCGGTTGTACCCGAAGACGTATCTTTAAGCTTGACCATAAAGCCGTAGCTAATTTTGTTGTCAGCTTTATAAAGAACAGTCAAGTAAAACTTTTGATCGTCAACCGATGGCAGTAATGTACTTGGTACGTTTATCGTAAGTCCCGACATGAATTCACTGAAAGAATAACTCTTACTGCCGGTAGCATCGTTAACTTTATACAATGCCGGTCCTATTGTTGTGACTAGGGCATGACTGTCAATTGCAGCCGAGAAGTTTTTAACAAAATCCTGATTAAGACTTAAATTGATACTTTTGACCGAAGAAAAATAGCTTTCAATAGAAACCGGTGTCGGTGAGGGCTTTCTGCTTACGATCGGTGTCGGGCTGGGCGAGGGTGAAGGACGAGAAGCAAAGTAGGGAATTAGAAAGGCGGTGGCGATAAAACCGGCAACGGCAACAGCACCGTAGATTATTATTTTTTTAATATTTTTTGTGACAAAACTTCCCAATCCGCCGGCTAAGTTGCCACCCGTTGGTATGCTAAGTGAAGGCAATGACACGCCCGGGCCCTTAGGGATTAGCGGAGTTGGCTGGATAGGCGAAAGACCCGGCGTACCTATGTTGGGCAGTAGTTTAGATTTTTCAAGACGGCCAAGTTCTACGTGTTGTCCAGGCATTGACGGAGGCGGGGTTATCTTGGGTCCGACTGGAATTTCCGGCGCTTTGACTCCTATTTCGGATTCTTTTTCTATCTTAAAGCCGGCCGGAGTTTGGCCTTTTTTGATGGCGGCAATATCTTCCTGCATCGTGCGTATTGAAGACTTGAAAACAGGAGATGGGCTTACAGAAGGTGGGCTTGTCTGTGGAACGTTCTTGGGTGGGGTTGGTTGTATGGTTGGCCGTGCTGGCGGAACAGGTGGTGCCGGCGGAGTGGGTTTTGCCGAAGGTCCTGAGCCGTTCGATCCCGAGGGACTCACGACCGAGGGGCTTGTCGAAGGAGTAAGCGGGGTTGGCACTGGGGGCGGAATAGGTTTAGACAAGGGTGCCGGTGTCGGCAGCTTGACCGGTGTTGCGGAGAGCATCTGCGCCGATTTTATTATTTCATCAAGCGGCTTGGGTGTCGGTACTTGCCCTGCGCCTGTCGAAGAGGGCGATGATGGCGGGAGGGTTGGTCTCATTTCTTTGATCGGCAAATTCGGCGGTAAACCTCCACCGGGCATTGGCTGATTGGGCGTTACTACTTTAATCGGGGGGCTTAATGGAGAATCGGATGGTTTGATGTCGTCTGGCATTCGATGTGGGTTATAGGTTATAGGTTTTAGGTTATAGGGAAATTAAACAATCTATAACCTAATACCTATCAGCTAACACCTTATTTTACGCTAGACTCATTCTACCATACTCCTTCAAAACTTTATCTACAGCCAGAGTGCATAAACTCACTCTGCCCATACTACCCCCCCCATTTAGTCCTCGGCTTCGATGGAACTCGATAAATGATGTGGAAATAACTTTTATGATATCCACTTGTTCTTATTTACGATGTACGTTATAATGTACATATGAACAAGAACACTATTTCGATATCACAGGCGAGGAGTAAACTATTTGCTATTGCTCAAAAAGTACAAACTCCGGGGGTATATTATACCTTTACTGATAAAGGACGGCCAAAGACCGTTATGATGTCCGCAGATGAATACGAGTCAATGATCGAAACGCTCGAGGTTATGCGTGATTTTCCTGATTTGGACAAAACTATGGCAAAAGTAGACAAAGACATCAAGTCCGGAGCCTATTTGCGTTATCCGACCCTGGATGATATTTTGGTGCAAGAAGGATATACGCTCAATAATAAATCAAACATTAAGTATGGCATATCAACTACGCGTCGAGCCAAGCGCGCTAAAAAGTCTTAATCGGATACCCGAGCGCGATCGTCAGCGTATTATTGCATCTCTGGCCGGTATAAAAAAAGATCCGCTTGGCGGTAAAGTACTCGAAGGCGAACTCAAGGGGGTTCGTTCTTGGCGAGTAGGGGAATATCGCATACTTTATCGTATTTTGAAGCGGGAGCTCTTGATAATAGTAATTCGACAAGCCCTGCCCGGGATTCTGCTACATTGAGAACTAAAACAAAGAGAAGACTTTTAAAAAATTTAGACTCAAATAACCTACCTTCCTATTTGGGAGTCTTGAGGCATTGCAATGGGTATAAAATATACGAAGCGATAAATATTACAGACTTTGACAAATAGACATAAGCGCAGGCCATAGTATCTTATAGGGATTCTGAAATTGTGTGATTGCATGGTCGGCGAGCAGTATAATAGTAAAGCACTGCGAGCCGAATCCACAATTTCAAAATAGTGGAGCGAGCCGCTGGATGAACGGAACGTCCCTAGAAGATACTATGGCGGAGCGTTTATTTGTCAAAGTCGAGTGGCTACTTCATTGTCAGATTAACCCTCCCCAACTCATCTATTTGTTTGATGCGGACGTGGACAGACTGGCCCATTTTGAGGACGTCGGATGGGCGGCGGATATGGTCGCTTGAGATCTCCGAGACATGAACCATGCCTTCGTGACCGGGCATGAACTCAACAAAAGCGCCGAAGTCCATGAGCCGCGTAACTTTACCCTCAAACTCATCACCCGGCTTCGGCTCATAGGTTATCATCTCTATCCACTTGATGGCTTTATCCATGCCTTCCGGGCTGTCGGAGGTGATGAAGACAGAGCCGTCTTGTTCTATATCAATATCAACCCCGGTCTTCTCAATTATTTCGTTAATGACTTTGCCCTGTGGGCCGATAACCATGCGTATTTTTTCAGGATCAATTTTTATGGTTGTGACTCTCGGCGCATATTTGGACAGTTCCGCTCGCGGTTCTTTGATGGCTTTGGCCATATGGTCCAGGATTTCCAGTCTTGCCTTGCGCGCCTGCTCCAGGGCTTTTTCCAAAATCTCTTCGGTGATGCCCTCTATCTTCACATCCATTTGCATGGCGGTAACGCCCTCCCTGGTGCCGGCAACTTTAAGATCCATGTCGCCATGGTGATCTTCCGGTCCCTGTATGTCGGTTAAAATTTTGTACTTCTGGTCTCCGCCAGAGGCGGATCCGCCTTCGGCGGAAAACATAAGGCCCATGGCGATACCGGCGGCCGGCGCTTTAATCGGTACGCCGCCATCCATCATGGCCAGCGATGAACCGCAAACCGAAGCCATTGACGATGAGCCGTTGGAAGAAAGTATTTCTGAAACCACCCTGATGGTGTAAGGAAAAACATCCTTACTCGGAATGAGGGGCTCAAGCGCGCGTTCGGCAAGAGCGCCATGTCCGATCTCACGACGGCCGGCTCCGCCCATGCGGCCGACCTCACCGACGCTGAACGGCGGGAAGACATAGTGATGCATGAAGCGCTTCTTGGTCAGTTCTATTTCCATCGTCTCAATCCATTGTTCCATGCCCGGGGCGGCCAGAGTCAGACTTGAAAGGGCTTGGGTTGTGCCGCGGTTAAACAGGCCCGTACCATGCGAGTGGGGAAGTATGCCAACTTCTGCGCTGATCTCGCGTAGTTGGTCAATTTTGCGGCCGTCCGGACGCTTTTCCGAGCCAAGTATGTTTTTGTGTACGATCCTGTCTATTTCTTCTTCAAAGATCACCAGCGACTCTTTTATTTTTTTATCGAGATCGGGGTTACCAACATATTGAGATTTAATATGTTCTACCAATTCGTCGCTGATCCGGTGTAGTCCAGTAACGTATTCATGTTTGTGGGGCGTATAGAGGACCTGTTCCAGTTTTGGCATGGAAAAGTCGCTGACCATTTTGGCAAGCACCTCATCGCGCACAGAGACGCTTAGTTGTTTTTTTTCTTTAGCAATGTCGCCGGCGATTTTTTTCTGGATTTTTATCAGGTGCTGCATTTCTTTAAATCCTTTGGCGACCGCTTCAACAATATCTTTTTCAGGGATGATCTTGGCGCCAGTTTCTATCATGTTAATCTTGTTTTCGGTACCGGCGACGACTATGTCAAAATCGCTTAATGGGCGCTCTTGGTAAGTCGGGTTAAATATCAACTTGCCGTCAACTCTGCCTACCCGGCAGGCTACTACCGGACCGTTGAAGGGAATATCGGAGATCATTAAGGCCAGAGAGGCGCCGAAAAGCGCAGGCATGTCGGGATCGTTAATGCCGTCAAATGTCAGGATCGTAGCCACGACTTGCACCTCATTGCGTATGTTGTGGTCAAAGCGTGGGCGGAGCGAGCGGTCAATTAAGCGCGCCGCCAAAATGGCCTCTTCTGAAGGTCTGGTTTCACGCTTGATCCACTTGGAGCCCTTGATCTTACCGGCGGCGTAATATTTCTCTTCATAATCCAAGGTCAGCGGGAAATAGTCCACATCCTTGGTGTGGGCCGACATGGTCGCCGTAATCAGTACAGTTGTCTCACCGTATTGGACGACGCAAGAACCGTTTGCCTGTCCGGCAAGTTTGCCGAGTTCAACTAAAAGAGGTTTGCCTGCGAAATCTTCCTTATATGTTTTTACTTCCATGAATACTAAACAAGCAAATAGAGAGCGTGAGTAACGAGCCGCGGATTTAACAAAAAATCCGGGCGAGGATTCAGACCAAAACATTTGATGCTACTTCAAATACTTTGGCATGAGCCCTGTTTCCTTCTCATTCCTCACTGGCGCTATTTGATTGTTAAATTAAAAAATTAAAAACTTTTTGGGGTCGGATTCTAAATCAATGAATGAATCAGCCGCTTCTTTCAGTTTGGCTGAAGTACTGCGGCCGAACGATATGACTTCTACTTTTAAGCCCTGGGAAATTTTCAAATACTCAACCAGCGGTACGAAATCACCGTCGCCGGAAACCAATACTGCAACATCAATTTTGTCGGAAAGAATGACGGCGTCTATCGCCAAGCCCACATCCCAGTCGGCCTTTTTCATGCCGCCGGCAAAAATCTGGAGATCTTTATCTTTTATCTCATAGCCGCCTTTTTCCAGCGCTTCAAAAAAGGCCTTTTCCTCGCCGGACTCCGTGCGAATGACGTAAATAAAAGCGCGTATTAAGCGCCTTGCGCCAACGGCATGTTCAAGTACCTTTTTAAAATTAAGTTTGGCCTTATAAAGATTCTTGGCCGAGTGGTACATATTCTGTGCATCAACAAAAACCCCCACTCTCTGGTGTTCGGAACTAATATCCTTGCCTCTGACCGATTTTTGAGTTTTCCTGTCTGGCATTATTATTTTTTCAGGCCGAGTTCCTTCACTAACTTGGCGTGTCTGGTCGGGTCTTCTTTCTTGAGGAAATCCAAAAGGCGTTTGCGCTTGGCAACCATTTTTAAGAGACCCATACGTGAGCTGTTATCCTTGAGGTGTTTCTTGAGATGCTTAGCCAAGCTCTCAATCTCCTCGCTAAATAAGGCGATTTGCACTTCAGCCGAGCCGGTGTCACCCTCGTGCATGGCATGAGAGCTTACAATCTTCAGTTTTGTCTTTGCTTTGAGCATATTTAACTATGATAGCACAACTTCTGGAAAAACAAAAGCCCCGCAGGGGCTGTGGTTTACGTCAAGCCAGTAAAAAGATTCGCCTTTTGCCCGTGAATTGCAGAAAAAGAGCATTATGATAAGGATTAATAGAAGTAGAAACCAGGTACGTGAGACTATCTTGAGCATCAGGTTCTCCTATTTATAAATGATCCTTTTCAAAGTATATCAGTTTTTTGCTAAAAGTCAATCTCGACCCTTGAAAACCATAAAGGTCTGGGATTGTGCGACCTTAATTTGTGCTATAATTAAATGATGGGCATTAAAGAATTAAAAACTCAATTTCTGGAACATCTGGAAATAGAAAAAAACCGTTCGGCAAAAACCGTGGAGAACTACAATCACTATCTGGTGAGGTTTATTGATTTTGCTAGAATCGGGCAAGTAGCGGACATCAGCGAAGAGTTAATCAGAAAATACCGGCTATATCTTAACCGTCTTAACGACAGCCATGGCCGATCGCTTAAAAAAGCCACCCAGAATTATCACATAATTGCTTTAAGGTCTTTTTTGAAATATCTGGCTAAGCGTGATATTAAGACGGTTTCGGCCGAAAAAGTGGAGCTTGGCAGGCAGGAAGAGCGGCAGGTGACTTTTCTTGAGCCAAATGAGTTAGAAAGATTTCTACGTGCGCCGGCAGGTACGGGTACCGCCGATCTGCGCGACCGGGCGATGCTAGAAACACTTTTTTCAACCGGTTTGCGTGTTTCCGAACTGTGTTCACTTGATCGTGATGATATTGATCTGAAAAGAGGGGAGTTCTCGGTACGCGGCAAAGGCAGTAAGGTACGTCTTGTCTTTTTGTCCGATACCGCCAGGGCTGGTTTGGCAAGTTATCTTGATAAGCGCAACGACGCTGATGAAGCCTTGTTTATCAGGGTGCCGCGCAATGAAAACTTTGAGAAATACGAAAAACTGCGCCTGACACCGCGCAGTGTTCAGCGGATTATCAAAAAATACGCTATTGTTGCCGGTATCATCGGCAAAAAGGTATCGCCGCATTCTCTACGCCATTCTTTTGCAACTGATCTTCTGCGCAATGGCGCCGACATACGCTCCGTCCAGGCCATGCTCGGCCACTCTTCAGTGACGACCACCCAGATCTATACTCACGTCACTGACAAACAGCTCCGCGAAATCCACGAGAAATTCCACGACAAAAAAGGCAGGTAGCCCTTGTAAAATTCCAAGAATCTGGTATTATAACTAACGGTAGTTTGACAACTCAAAAACAGGAGAAAACTATGTCTCA
Organism: Minisyncoccia bacterium; assembly: GCA_041499075.1. Classification (GTDB taxonomy): domain Bacteria; phylum Patescibacteriota; class Minisyncoccia; order 2-02-FULL-40-12; family IGHO2-01-FULL-4-A; genus JBGQJN01. Next base: position 6,845 of record JBGQJN010000018.1, read on the forward strand.
AGTAATACCTGATCCCAACAGATTCGATGTTTTGAAGTGGAGTTACCCAGTCGATATGATTCTCAAATACCTTATTGCCTTGGAAAGTAACGTTTTGTCGAAAAGGGGTGTCATATTAACCGGACCACTTATTAACGTTAGGAATGATATGAAACGGCTGACATCGCTTTTTTTGAAGGGCGCCGGAGTTATTACCCCAGATACAACAGACGATCGCAATGAGTATGAAAGGACATTTCGTGGCCTTTCAGTTATCGCCCGAGAATATAATCTGAATTGTGAAGAAATGATTTTGATTTTTAAGAAGCTAGATAACCTTCTTTGCGTAATTGAATATTCTCATGTTCCCACTCTAGTCTTGTCGGAAGGGGAGCTGATTAGGCTTATCACTTTCTTCCACACTTTTAAGAGAACCATAGACAATGGGATAGAACTTGCACGATCAGGATGCTGATGATTAACTAAAAAACCGGTTCGCGCCGGTTTTTGTAATAAAAAAGGCGGCCTTTGTAGACCGTCATTGGAAATCTTGATCAAGGTATGTAGATAGGCATGCCTAATCTTTGCCTGGCCTCGCTCCAGACCTCAGCCGCATCAGGATCACGATCGTAGAGAATAGCTACTAGTTCATTATGCCATTTGTAAAATCTATAATGTATATTTAACTTGAACTCCGGGGAGCTGTCTTTGTATATCTCGCTTTGCTGCGTCCAGTTCATGAAAAATTCTCGACAAACTGCTAAATTTGCTTTTAGAAGTTTTTCAACAAAAACTCCCTCTTCTTCAACTTTTTTGTAATCGTCATAGACTTTTCTGATCTTTTCTTTTCGGGCGTTCTTTTTGAGTAATTGCCGAAGCTCGCCTAACTTTTGTTTTTCTAATTGGCGCTGGCGCCAGACCGGTTCAGCTAGTTTTTTGGTTTCTGCCATTGCTGAATTAAATTCTTGAGGTAAAGATACGATGATTATACCGGTATCAAACATACTCTGCGCGTTTAAAACCAAGCAAGTGATAATTGTCAAAGTAGCTAACTTTTTGGGCATCTGGCCCTCCTTTTTCTGTGATTTTTCAGTCTTAGATTATAGTATGATTTTTTTTGGTGTTAAACAAGAGGCGAGCGTATAATACTGGTGCCTATTGAAATTTGCCGGCAGTTTGTTATACTGTTAATAATTATCAAAATTTGTGCCGCGACTTTATCGGGATATCGCAGGTATATTATCAAAGTAAAGTCATTGCCCAGATTTTTATCAGACAAATGACCGACCGGGAATTTTTTCTGGAGACTTTAGCCGACGAAAAGCCGCGCTTTGAGCGGGCCCTTAAGGCGGTGCCAAGCGATAAGCTGGATTACCGGCCGGATGACAAGTCCAGGACCGCGCTGGAACTTGTCAAAGTTTTTGCCGTTGATTCTGGAACTTTTGAGCCGTTTTTGAAAACCGGAGTTGTTGACTTTAGCCAGATCCAATCGCCAGCAAGCGACAGCGTAAGTGAAATTATGGCAATGTTTTTGGGCCAACTGGACAATACGGCACAGCTTATTTCTGCAATGAGTGAAGATGACTGGGCTAGTGTTGCCAAGATGATGATGGGGGAGAAAGAAATGTGGAAAACAATCAAAGGCAAAATGGCTTGGGGATTGCTCTTGGACCTGATCCATCACCGTGGGCAATTAAGCGTTTACCTCCGTCCAATGGGCGGCAAAGTACCAGCAATTTATGGCCCTTCAGCTGATACTCAAGACTAAAAATCGTCAGCCAAAAGTAAAGGTGAACGCCTCAAAGCCGGACTGGTCTATGATAATCTCGATTATATGGTCTGAATAATCACTAGAGTCAAATAGAGTGTACAACTCCGAATTTTTAACAGTTATAACTGGCTGACTTTTGCCGTCAACACTAATCGTTAATTTGGCTGGACTTGGGCTAGAAGCGACGATATGTACTTTACCGGCGTGAAATTTCAGTCTTATACTACCTTGACCGCTTACAAGTTTGACGCTTTCAGGGCCGAACTGCCAATTACCGTTAAAAGCGAAGTTGTTTAAGGCGAGATTAGTGGGGAAAATATACTTGGCGGCATTAGCGGATGGGGATTGCGACGGTGTCAGATATTGAAGTCGGTTAGTGCCGAAATACATCTCCGGCGATTGGACTTGGCTTAAATTATCATTGGCAGGCGTTGCCTTGGCCATACCCAATCCCAAAAGAGTGCGGATAATATTTTCTGTTTCATCATAATTACCTTCGCCAAAATGGGCGTCGATAATATCGCCGTTTTTATCAATCAGATATTCGGCTGGCCAATACTGATTGTTATAAGCATTCCAGGTGCCGTAATCATTATCTTGAGCGACGGGGTAATGGATTCCGAATCTTTTGATGGCATCCTGGACGTTACTAGTCTCTTTTTCAAAAGCGAACTCCGGCGTATGTACGCCGACGACAACCAAGCCGTCGTTTCTGTAAGTATCGTACCAACCTGTGACATGAGGCAGGGTACGGATACAATTGATACAGGAATAAGTCCAAAAATCTATCAAGACCGTCTTGCCGCGCAGGCCGGCGATGGTCAGCGGATCGCTATTCAGCCATTTGGTAATACCTTTGAATTCTGGGGCCGGGCCATAGTTTTTAAGATTAACGCTATTTGAGGTACTGCTAGTCTGTGGCGAAGCTGTGGCCGATTCTCGAGGCGTGTTAGCGGCAATATTGCTTGGATGGCGGTCAACGTAAAGGGCGGCGGCAATAAAAACTGCCAGGCCGAGTGTGATAAGTAAGATGATTTTTTTATTCATAGTTTTGAAAGTAATTCTTGTTAATATTTTGGATTGAAGCTCGGATAATATTGTATAATTTTGGCATATATCTGCGTATCGTAACTAAAATACAAAGCTACAGCTAACAGGATAATGATAACGCCGAAAATTATCTGCAACAAGCGGGAATATTTGGCAAGACTGGTGATCCTGGTAGTCAGGTACTGGCCGCTGTAAGCAATGATAAGCATGGGTATGCCGGCGCCGCAGGCATAAGCCAGGAGTAGGATCAATGCCGTCAAGGACTCCTTTTGAAGAGCCACCAGAGTTAGTACCGATGCCAGGACCGGACCGGCACAGGGCGTCCAGACAATTCCTAGCGTCATTCCTAGAAAAAAACCTCCGAGGTTACCACGACCGGTACCGCCGATGACACTGGCTTTGGCAAAAAAACTGTTCATCTTGATAGCCAGTAACTCAAACGGCAATGGCCATATCATGAGCAAACCGAATATGGCCAAGGCGGCAATACCTATAGTTCTTATAATATTTGGATCTAAGCCGAGATGTCTAGTCAGGAAAGAAATCAACAGTGCCGCAAGCGAAAAAATTAAGACAAAACCGGCGACGATGAAAAGCGGCCTGGTTTTATTCGTTTGTCCGACAGACACGCCCAAGAGAATTGGTAGGAGAGGCAGTATGCAAGGAGCGGCGATAGTCAGTATGCCGGCCAGTATTGCGAAAAGTATCTGAACCATCGCTTTATTATATTAGAAATCGGACAATATTCAATCGCTAACTAAAAAACAAAAGAGCACAAAACTTGTGCTCGGCTTTTGTTAAGGATTTATGGCCAACTTGTACATTAGCTGTTTTACTAATGGATAAGAAAAATTGACCTCTATATATACCGCGATATAATCTAGAATGATGATGATTGGCAGAAGCATTAATACCGATCTATATACCAAACACAGTTTATTGTCGACGTCCTTAAATATTATTTTTAATACACTTAAACCCAATGCTATACCCAAAGCACCGGAAATAAACAGTGCTAGAAGTTCAGGAATTGCATGCGGTGCGATGCCGTAGAAAACAACAGTCAGGGCGTTGGTAATATTAAAACTGTGAGCGACTTTTAGTATTGATACCGTTATTCCATATCCCAACCAGAAACCGTTTACTACTAATAATATTGCGGGAATAAAGCATATAAGTAGGCCACCAAAAATAGAAAGGAGGTTAATTTCCATATTTTTTAAAAAAATATGGAGTACTGTTATTTTAGTCTTAGATAAATGCAGTACAAGTATAGGGAGTAGACCCTTGGTACATAGTCCTGTTAACACACCGACAATACAGGCAAATAGGTATAATTGACAGGATAAATAGAAACATATTTGTATCGGTTTTATAGAAAACCTACCCAGCAATCTATTCGTGGTATCCACCATAGTCAACCTCTCCTTTTTTGTAAAAAAAACCAATCTGACTGTACCATAACTACATATTTAAGTCAAACAATCACTACTGCTATACAAAAACAAAACCTGCCATCGTGGCAGGTTTTGTTTTATCATTGTGGATCTGGGGAGAGTCGAACTCCCGTCTGGAATTAGATTTAAAATCGCACTACAAGTTTAGCCGGGTTGAATAGGTTCTGGTTAAAAGCCCGACAAAATAACCGAAACCCTATTTTTTGTTTTTCGAACTTTGCCGCTAAAACATTGAAAAAACGACAAAATCTTATTCTGCTAATGACGCCCGGCCTCGGATAGCAGAAATCTCCGAGCGGACGCGCTTAAGCGTAAGCTAAAGCGTAATTGCTGTTTGAATTGGCAATTATGATTTTGAACGAATGATTTAGACGGTAATCGTTCATCCGTCACTTGCGCAAATTTTAAAAGTAAAACCATCGAAGCCGGTCAGACCCCTCACTTGGAAGTCATTTGCTTTCAGCATTTGCGGCGGAGCCACTTATGACTTCCAAGTGAGGGGCTAGCGCCCACTTTTCAATGCACGTTCAATTTTTCTCGAGACTTCGCGCTTGGTGATTTTTTCGCGCTTATCGCCCTTCTTTTTGCCGCGTCCTATTCCTATCTCAAGCTTTACCAGGCCATTCTTATTATACAACTTAATGGGTACCAAAGTCAAGCCACGTTCCTGTGATTTGCCGGCCAGATACTTAAGCTCCGAACGCTTAAGGAGTAGCTTACGATTACGTTGGGTATCATAGCCGGCTGGCGCATTACCTGACTGATAGGGCGGAATAGTTGCGCCGAGTAGCCAGGCCTCATCTCCCAGAACTTTAACATAAGCACCCTTGATGGAAGCACTGCCACGTTTTACTGATTTGACCTCTTGGCCAAGCAAAACCACGCCTGCTTCCAGTTTCTCCAGTATCTCATAATCAAAATGCGCCTTCTCATTTGTGGCATATATTTGCATAAACTAAGTATAATCCCTTATTAAAAATAAAAAAACCGATCTCTTGGACCGGTCATGGCTATCTGTCATCTACTAATCTTTAAAGCTTTCGTAGTGCCCGCAATCTGGACAATACTCAGTGCCTCTTATCAATGTGGCGGTGCGCCTTAAATTAGGATGAGGGCAGTTTTTTTGCAGTTCTTTGAGTTCTCCCTTTTTTTGAGAAACCTCTCTGCTTAATCTCTCAATTTCTTGTTCTATTTCAATTCTTTTTGTCCTAATACCTTCAGGAGTCATGACTGGCATAGCGGCCTCCATTTTTTGTAAGGAACTCTTGCAATAGTAAACTAATTAGCTAGCAAAAGTCAAGTTCTTAAATAGTTAGTTCAACAAGTAAGTACAACACTTCTGTACTAAAGCGACGTCCTCTGATTTTCGTCATTCATATGGCACCGTGCAAATAAATATCAATTTTTGAATATTTCCCGCTGATAAATAAATTGGGACGTAGCGAAGCAAAACCCCGACATTATGTCGGGGTTTTGCGTAGCGGAAGGGGTACGATTTTTTATCCAGTCCCGAGTTTTGCTTGAAAAACTCGAAGATCCTCGATTTTGTAAACAAAATCGGGAGGAAATGAGAAAATTGATATATTATTTGTCGGGGACAGATGTTGTAAGAAAATCAGAGGACGGAGCGTTACTTACGTTCCTCACTTCAGGCTGTTGCCTTCAGTATTTCCTCGCCTTCACTCGTCAACAAGATATTCTCGTCACTTTCGTTCCTCCAAGGTAGTTTTCACCTTCATGGTCTTGTCCTTGCGCATGAGCATCATTTCTATTTCTTCGCCGACTTTGGCGGTTTGTACTAGATCGGCCAGTTCGGTTTTTTCAGTCAGCTTAGTGCCATTGATCTCAAGGATAATATCGTTTTCTTTGACGCCGGCTTTGTCAGCGGGTGAGTCTTTAACTACAGCTTCAGTGCCGGGCACATGATCCTTGATGACCAGCGCGCCATAGTCAACCGGCAGGCTGTATTTTTCCTGCAAAGACTTGTTGAGCATGACGTAGCGCAAGCCAATGAATGGTCTGACGATGCGGCCGTATTTGATGATATCTTCAAGGTCGGCTTTGGCCCAGTTGATAGGCAGAGCAAAGCCGATGTTCTGCGCGCCGAAGATGATAGCGGTGTTGACGCCAACGACTTCACCTTCCAGATTAATAAGCGGTCCACCGGAATTGCCTTGATTGATGGCGACATCGGTCTGGATGACATTGCGCAGATGTTCCATCTCACCACCCTGGCCCATTGAGGCTGAAATCTTGCGGCCGAGACCGGAGATAATGCCTTTGGAGACGGTGTTAGTAAAAAGTCCGAGGGCATTGCCGATGGCGATGACAGTCTGGCCAAGCTCAATCTTATCCGAGTTGCCAAGTCGGACTGTCGGCAGTCCTTTAACGTCAATTTTCAAGACGCCAACGTCGTTGACTGGGTCTATAGAAACAACTCTGCCGTGATATTCTTTTTCGTCCTCGGTAATTACCGTGTATTCAGCTTCAGTATCGAAGACAACATGTTTGTTGGTCAAAACTAAACCATCGGGATGGACAACAAAGCCGGAACCGCCGCCGATTTTTACTTTTTCATTTTTATCTTTACCATGTCCGTTGCCTGGTGAAAACGGGCCCAGATTATCCTGCTCGGGTGACATGCCCTCCGGTCCACCGGGCATGGGCATACCTTGACCAGGCATACCGCCGAACGGCCCGAACGGAAAAAATGGCAAAAACGGCATTTTGCGAATTTTGGGCAAGTTCTTGGAGATGACGATACTAACGACCGCCGGCAAAACTTTTTTGACGGCTTCAATTGTTCGCTTTTCAATGTCTGTTTCCATATGTTAATAATTATACATGAGAAAGAAAAAGCTTTCAAGGAAATTTTTTGCAAGAGACACGCTAGTGGTGGCGCGCGAGCTTTTAGGTAAGTTTTTGGTAAGGAAAATAGGCGGCCGTGAGATTACTGCGATGATTACCGAAATTGAAGCTTACCGCGGGCCAAACGATCTGGCCTCGCACGCTTCACGCGGCAGAACCAAGCGCACAGAAGTGATGTTTGGCCAAGCCGGCCATGCTTATGTCTATCTGATATACGGTATGTACTATTGCTTTAATATCGTGACCGAGGCCGAGGGCTATCCGGCGGCGGTTTTGATCAGGGCCATTGACGCCCCGGGCGTCAATGGCCCGGTGAACGGTCCGGGTAAGCTCTGCCGCTATTTCCAAATAGATAAAACTTTGAATAACAAGGACCTGACCACAAGTCACAGACTCTGGCTTGAAGATCACGGCATCAAGATTAAGCCTAACCAGATTAAGCGCTCTCCTCGAATCGGTATCGACTACGCCGGAAAGTACAGAAATAAACCCTGGAGATTCTCTGTTAAATTAATTGACTTTTTAGAAGGAAATATAACTCGTAAACCATAGCCCCGCCAGTAGGCTTTTGTTTCTGGCTCCTATTTGCCTTATTTTGCTTTATGTAATACATTCCAGAAAGGCAGATTTTTAACAAGGAGGTAGAGCTATGGTTAGATATCGACTTTTAGCTTCCGATGGTAAAGATGATCGTAATCCGTCTATGGATAGCGATTATATTTGTCCCGTAGTTTTTGATAAAGAATCCATGTCTATTGATCTATTTGGAAGCATAAACACAAGGACGGTGCTTATATTCAAAAGTTTCTTAGAGAAACTTATAAGATTGGGAGTTAAAAAATCCAAAGGTAGTTGTATAACCGTAAATATTAATTCCAATGGTGGAGCGTCGACGCAGGGCTTTGCCATTTATGATCTCATCAATACTTGCCCAGTTCGCACAAGAACCGTTTCTATGGGAGTGACCCATTCTGCCGCGCTACTTCCTTTCTTAGGTGGTATTGAAAGATGGGCGCATGAAAACGCGTTCTTTTTGATGCATAAAGTCTGGCACGAACCTCCGGAAGCAGGCACCCGGTATAGCACTGAAGATTTCTATTCTTTTGGCAGAAACTCCAGAATAATGGACGAACGTATGGCAAAAATTATCTTAGCAAACTCCAAAATGACGCCGGCGCAACTTAAAAAACACCAACGCCGAGACACCTATATAGATGCCGAAGAAGCAAAGAGGCTAGGTCTGATTCATAGGATCATAAAAGCATAAGATCGTAAAAGATAGAAGTTAAAGACACTCCGCGTCTTTTTGTTTTCGGCAAAATACGATTTATGCTAGGATTTAAGTGTGATTCAAGACGAAATCAAAAAACTAATTGATGCGGGAATCAAAGAACTTTTGGGGCAGACAGCGCATGATCACGGCGTGGAGATTTTTATAGAAAGGCCGGATAATCGTGATTTTGGTGACTATGCCACAAGCGTTGCTTTTTTGTTGGCCAAAATTGAAAAACGCAGTCCAAACGAAATCGCCCAAGAGCTTGCCGCCAAACTATCGGGGCTTAAACTAGACTTCATCTCCAAGGTTGAGGCTATCGGTGGTTATGTAAACTTTTTCTTAAGTAAAAAATATTTGCAGGATGAACTAGCAAAGATAGCCGATGATAAGAACTTTGGATTCGGCCAGCATCTCAAGGGCAAAACGGTCATGGTTGAATACACCGACCCTAATCCTTTCAAACTTTTTCACATCGGTCATCTGATGAGCAATGCGATAGGTGAGGCGATAGCCAGATTGTATGAGGCCAGTGGCGCGGAAGTTAAGAGAGCTAATTATCAAGGTGATGTCGGTTTACATGTAGCCAAGGCAATCTGGGGGATGAAAAGGTTGTCCGACGAAAGTAATAAAAAAAAGATGCCCGAGGAAGGAGAAAGTTTATCCAAAAAAATGGAATTTCTCGGCGAAGCTTATACTTTCGGATCACTTGCTTATGAAAACCAGCCGGAAACTAAGGAGGCGATCGCAGAGATCAATGAGAAGGTCTATTCCAAGAGCGACGAAGAGATCAATCGGCTCTATGACACCGGCAAAAATTGGAGCTTGGAATATTTTGAGACTATTTATCAGCGGCTTGACACAAAATTTGATAATTATTTTTTTGAAAGCGAGATGGGCAATGACGGTCTTGCCTTGTTAGCCAAAAACCCGAAAGTTTTCCAAAAAAGCAACGGCGCAGTAATTTTCAAAGGCGAGGATTACGGCCTGCACACCAGAGTTTTTGTTAACTCACAGGGCTTGCCAACCTACGAAGCCAAAGAGCTTGGCCTTAACAAAAGAAAATTTGAGCTCTATCCGCTTGACCTCTCCGTCATAGTTACCGGCAACGAGATAGTTGAGTACTTCAGGGTTCTCCACAAAGTTATGGAATTAGTTATCCCAGAAGTTGCCGCCAAAACCCTGCATATACCTCACGGGATGATGCGGCTTGCCAGCGGCAAAATGTCCTCCCGAACCGGTGATGTGGTCACGGCAGAGCAGTTGATTGAAGAAACCAAATCCAGGATCAGAGAAAAAGAAAATAAGGAAAACGGACTGACCGAAAAAGAACATGAGCATAATTCAGAAGGGATTGCCATCGGCGCTATCAAATACTCAATTCTCAAGCAAAGCCCGGGGCATGATATTGTCTTTGATTTTGATAAATCGTTGGCTGTTGAAGGTGACTCGGGACCTTATTTGCAGTATGCCTACGCCCGTCTCAAGGGGATTCTCAACAAAGCCGGCGGGCATGATCTCAAAAAGGGGGATTTCGGCGTCCTGCAAGAAGACCGTGAACTGGATTTAGTCAGACATCTTTTGGAGTTTCCGCCAGTGATTAAGGACAGCGGTGAAAAGACGTCGCCGCAGTATCTAGCTGGATATCTCTACGAGTTGGCCGGATTAGCCAACAGGTTCTACGAATCTCTGCCGGTTATGAAAGAGCCGGACGAAAATATCAAAACCGCCCGCCTTGGTCTGGTAGAAATCGTTGCTTCTGTTTTAAAAACCGGCCTCAATCTTCTCGGTATGCAGGTTTTGGAGAGGATTTGACAGATTAGCAATAGTTTGATATACTCTAATATATAAAATAGCTCTTTTATTTTAAGCCACTCAATGTTGGTTACAGCACCTAGGATCATCTGAAGATTTTAAGTGCTGTACCCAACTCGGCGCGCAGATGGACTCAACGTATGTAGTGGCCACGCAGGAGTGCACCTTCGAGGGCTACCGGCGGGCTTGCTATGTCTGGTGGGGCGACGCGGAGCGCGGGGCCGACCTGAGCTGGGTCGTGTACTTCGACGGCCCGGGTGGCTGGTTTGCTTTCTCCCGCGAGTAGCACTTGGAACCTTGGACACGTTGAAATTGCTCTCGTGTCCTTCAGCCCCGGCCGTCTTTGATGGCCGGGGCCTTGTTGTATAAGTGCTTGATAAAATTTAGCCAAGGTATAGGATTAAGCTAGATCCTAGCTCATTAACAAGGGAGAATTTATGCTAAAACTATTTCAAGGCAGTTTCTTGGTTACTGTTCTTTTGTTTACTAACAACTTGTCTGTCTGTGCTCAAATCAATGATATTCAGCAGAACCAGAATCCTCTTGATGATTTATTAAAAAAAGCCCAAATTAGCGATTCAGGAACAAGAAAGTATTTTAGTATTTATCTGATTAGCGGACCGTACAAAAAACTCAACTGGAAAAAGTTTAATCCAGACAAAGCACCAAAAACCAGAACTCTCGTTGTCTCGGGTGATCGGTACGAAATTGATCTAGAAAAACAGTTATTGAAGGTTAATGTCAAAAAATTTGGTTTTTCAGCTCGGTCGCACTCACCAACACTCGAAATGGAGCCGAGAGAAATTAGTATTCCTTTAAAAACCAGAAAAACCAGATGGCAAACGGTTATTGTTCTTGAACAGGTTATGTTCGGTGATGATACCTCAAATTATCAAAC
>JBGQJN010000019.1:0-17420 GCA_041499075.1 Minisyncoccia bacterium
CTAATAATCTAGACAGATCTTTTTACAAAAATTACAACCAGCACGACTTCCCTAAACATCAACGTAGCCTATACTGCCCGAACGACCACCGCAGGCAAACGAAGAAACTAACCGAGGTCAAGGATTTGTTTAAAATTTGGGGTCGAACGGAGCTGAATAGCCCGCGTAGTGAGGGGGTACCCCAAATTTTAATGACAAATCTTTGACCGAATTAGTTGATGAGTGAAGCCGAGGACTAAGTGAGGGTAGTATAGGCGGAGCGAGGGATTTGACTTTATTATTGTATGGGAGTATAATGGAAATATTGTAGGTGTGTGTTCTCAGTGTTAGCCATTTAGCCGTAGGGAAACCCAAAGCTTAGGCATCCTGGAATAGGTCTTCCTACAGTTAAAATAGTGCAAATCTTCTTATTTCGTAGTAGATGTTTAAATCATCCACGCTATTTCGTTGATTTGCATAAGTAAATGGCTAAGAAATTATATGTAGGCAGTTTGTCCTACAACACGACTGATGAAAGGCTTAAGGAGCACTTTTCCCAAGCGGGAACTGTAACCTCTGCAAGCGTCATCACGGACAAGATGTCAGGCCGTTCTAAGGGTTTCGGATTCGTTGAAATGTCAACGGATGAAGAGGCCAACAAAGCTATTGAAATGTTCAATGGCCAAGACTTGGATGGCAGAAACATCATTGTCAACGAGGCTAGACCGATGGCTCCACGCGCTCCGCGCACTGGCGGATTCGGTGGCGGTGGCCGCGGCGGCTTCGGCGGAGGCCGAGGCGGATTCGGTGGCGGTGGACGAGATTACTAGATCCTCGGATTAAGGCGAAGGTTCCAATTTGGCGGGGACTCATCCGTAAGGATGGGACGCCAATAATTGGAATCTCTTCAGTGGGCTTCGCCCCCTTCCGACGGCTCGACTTTGTCGAGCCTGCCTCCCCCAAATCAAAAATCAAAAACCCCTGACGGGGTTTTTGATTTGACTTTTTGTGATAATACCTTAACATCATCTTAGTACGTTGATAATTAGGAGGATAAGACTATGGCAAATACACAATCAATTCATGATTTTAAGCTAGACCCAAAGCTTAAAGCGATTACAGAAAAGGCAGCGAAAGATTTTTGTATCTGTAACCACCTAAGGTACGAACCGAGTTTTGAATATAGTACTCTGTTTTTTGTCTATGGAGAAAAATGTAGTCTTGACTATCCTGGTATGGGTAAGTCTTCTACACACTTCCACGTATCAGTCAATGTGTATGTAGGTAGAAATGACAATGTCTACTTCCTGTTTTTTAAGGCGGAGCATTGTGATTCACCAGGCCAAGCTTTTATAGGTTTGAATGTGATGAAAAACGCCATAGATAAGGGTGACGAAGATTCAATTAGGATGCTTGAGAGGCAAATAACGTCAGCGCTAGCTATCGCCTGGGCGAATGAAGAAAGAGCATTGGAAAAATACAAAACCAGCCAGCCGGCTAGACAAGCAGTCGACCAAGACCAGAGGCGACCCTAGGGTTGTCTTTTTCATTTCAAGACCAGAGTGATTATTGACTAGTTTGAACCTTTGTAGTATTATTGAATAGTCTAATCAGGACTTTAACATTTGAAAGGAGCCAGCTGATGAAAATAGGCAAATACCCAAGCATCTTAGCATGCTTGATATTGGGCCTAATTCTCGGCGGCCCGATATATGCTCAAGTACAGTTGCCGGATGTAGACGGGATTTTGAAAAAATTCATAGAGAAAAGTGCTGCTGATTCAGCATATCTCAATTCAAACTACACTCACGAAGAGGTAGAAATCATCCATAATCTCGAAAACAACAAAAGAGAAAAAGAGGTTTTCCTGTTTGTCAGAAAAAAAGGCAATATCCTATACAAAAAGCTTTTATCTAAAAATGACGTCCATATCAAAAACCAAACGCCAAAACCCAAAAAAGAAATCATCGGCATTACACCAGAGCTTTTTGAAAAATTCCTTTTTCAATTTAAGAGAGAGGAAAGCATAGAAGACCAGAAGTACTGGGTGCTTACTTTTAAACCCAAGCCAAACTTCCCGGAAAAAGAAACTTATGATCGGGTAATTAACAATCTGACAGGCGAAGTCTGGATTGCCAGTGAAAATTACACCTTCAAAAAACTGGTCGCCCATATCGCGGACGAGGTGGATTATTCCGGTGCGAGGGTTTCTGGTAAAGTTCATAGGATGGATGCAAGTGTGGAAGCCCAGATAGTTGACGGACATTTTGCCGTCAGCAGAGTCAGAATCAGACTGCGATATAATTTGAAGTTTCTATTCTCCGTACCGTTTAACGGCGATTCTTTGATAACAATCCACTATCAAAACTACCAAAGGAGGGAACCATGAAAGAAGCCAAGAAACTCTTAACCCTTGATGCTTCGATAATATTATTTTGGGTGGGTCTCGTGAACCTCAGTCATTATCAAAATATTCTTTCACCATTTGATATATCATGGGAAACATATTCTATGCCTGTGCTCTGGGCGTCATCTATAGCGTTCGGCATATATCTATTCGTAAGGTACATTAAGATGGAACGGCGCTCCTAGGCAACTGGGAGCTTTTAATTTAGTTTGGCTGTTGATTGCCGGTTGTGATATAATAATTAAATGGAACATGTTTACATTTATTCAACTCCCTGGTGCGCTTATTGCAAAATGGCCAAGGAGTTTTTTAAGAAGAACGACGTTACTTACACCGAATACGATGTATCTACGGATATGGTAAAAAGACAGGAGATGCTGGATAAGACTCATCAAATGGGCGTGCCGGTTATTGTCATCGGCAATAAGATTGTCGTTGGTTTTGAACGTGCCAGGATCAGCGAATTTTTAGGTATCAAATAAGTTCTGCTATTATAGGTCGGCAATCGTGTTAAACGGGATTGCCGGTTAATAATGGTTTATAATTACAAATGTACGAACTAAAACCTTTACCTTTTGATAAGGAACTTGATGGGATTTCCAAAAAAACTAATGAAATCCATCACGATAAACTTTACAAAGGTTATGTTGATAAGGGCAATGAGATTAGTGGCGAACTGAAGGATTTAAGCAAAGAAATTATTGCCGGTACGGCACCAGGCGGCAATACAACTTATAGTAAACTGCGCGCGCTCAAGCTCGGCGAGACCTTTGCCGTTAACGGTATCTATTTGCATGAATGGTTTTTCGGCGTACTCGGCGGGGACGGGGACTATAAAAAAGCACCAGAATTATCTGTGGCAATATCTGCGAAATGGGGATCAGTGGATGGCTTCATGAAATACTTCGGCGAATGCGCCATGGCTGCTCGCGGTTGGGCGGTACTGGCATGGGATTTGCACGAAAAACGGCTCAAACAATACAACGGCGATGTCCATGACCACGCCGTCTGGGGCTGCATTCCGGTTTTGGCACTTGATGTCTATGAGCACGCCTATTTTATAGACCACGGCAGTGATCGCAAAGCATACATTGCCGCCTATTGGAAAAATCTCAACTGGGAAGTGGCGGAGAAAGTATTCAAGAAAGCATCAAAAATAGAAATCTAAAATCAAAAACCCCTGTCAGGGGTTTTTGATTTGTCCCTAGAACTTACCCTGAATGCTATAGCCAAGTCTTAAGCCAATTTCGCAGATTGTAGGCCTTATCCGTCAACGGCAGGCCGTAAGAGAGCGGAGAGAAAAATACAAAAGCGGCAATGCTTGCCACGATCAAGACCGCAAATATTTTATTTCTTTTCTCCGAACCATCAATCAGATAAACCAGCGCCAGAATCGCGAAAATAAGCCCGATCATATAATGATACAGAAACATCGCTCGTTTTATGCCGATGAACGGCAGAAGATTGAAGATATAAGCTCCCGCCAGAATAAGTTCAATTCTTTTTAAGTCGGCTGGCTGTTTGCGGATAAATTTCAAAATCGGTTTGCCCAAGCCTAGAAGTAGGTAAAGCATGGCCACGGTTGATGCCCACCAAACTATCGGATTGCCCAAGAAATAGATTCTGGAAGATGCCGTTGAACCAGCCAGCGGAGCTTCATACCAGTAATATATCGGGCGGATCATAAACGGCCAACTATACCACTTGCTTGAATACGGATGGCCGGCGGTCAGTGTGGCATTGGCCGTGTACATTTCTTTGTTGAGTTCTATAAATTTTTGAAAAAGATTGAGCGGTTTGAAATTAGCGTTGCCGTAATCGCTGCTACCAATAAGCGTTTTCCTGAATTCAGGCGTCATGAAGGCATCGCCCGGCCCGGATTTAGGTAATAATTGAAAATGTATAACAAAAATTGAGAAATAAATTATCAAAGGCACGACCAGTAAAGCCGACGCGTGTATTAGAAAATCTCTGACTTTTGTCGCTGATTTGAGCCATTTTATGAAAGATAAAACAAGAATGATCACCAGGAATGTCAGACCTGTCCATTTGACGGATACAGAAAGCACTGCCAATGCCCCGCTTAAAAAGAGATTGTTTAGCCGTCCGTTTTTTTCATACCTCAAATAGAAGAGCAAAGCTGCAAAGCCAAATAAAAGCAAAAAAGCGTCAAGTAATATGAAACGCGATTGGACCAGTGTGGCGTTTTCAAATACCAATAATAAGCCGGCGGTAAAACTAGCAATACCCGAAAGTCCGAGCTCAAGCGCCAGCAGATAAATGACCAAAGGTAGTAGTGTGCCGGCGATGATTGGCAATAGTCTCAGCCACTCAAAGCTATTACCGGAAAATTTCTCGCCAATCTCGGCAAAGCTGAAACCCGGCTTAAAGCCGGTAACATAGCCCATGCCTGAAATAATGAGTTTGCCCAGCGGCGGATGAATATCAAAAAAATATTGGTGTGTGAAATAACCGGAAATAAACTTGCCAAAATGGACTTCGTCAAAGACTGTTTCTTTAGGATGGCCGAAAAACAAAAAATGAGTTACTACGCTTGCAATTATTATGACGATGATATATAGTTTGTGGTGTCGGTTAGCCATTATTCACATTGTAACTTAAAAACAAAAAAACGAAAAGGAGGATATCATGCACGATTACCACATTTGTCCCGCATGCAAGCTTGATTTGGATGACTATGCGAAATTAGAAACGAAAAAAAAAGCTAATCAACAATCCAGAAAAAAAAGACTTTTCGAGGAAGTCTACTATGATTTTCTTGGGCTTACTAGACCCAGAAGAAAACGACTTCTATATTTAATAACGGCATTCTCCAGTATAGTACTTAGTCTGGCTTTTTCTTTTATTCTTTTTAGTGTATTAATTGATAGAACTAAAATTCCTAGTAATATAGCATTTTGGGCTTATCAAGAAACGCTTTTTGCAAAAAATCCTGCCATGTTTAGCGTAGTTTATGTCGCTTTAACAGTATTCATATTCTTAGCCCTTTGGCTAGTATTGGATAGTTTTTTTGGAAAAACTAGAGATGAAGAGACGCTTTGGAAACAATTTGATCCCTGCCCAGATGAATTAGATGAAACTGTTGATCCAATAATCCAAAGTAAAACCAATCAACCAGTAATCCCGAGCCAAACCGATAACCCAATGAGACACTGCCGAGATTGCGAATAGTTCGCACAACGGCCAGCATCGAGCTGGCTTTTTCATTGGTCAGGGCTGTGTTATAATCCAAATATGTTCGATCTGATTATTATCGGCGGCTCTGCCGCGGCGACTGCCGCTGGCATTTATGCGGTTCGCCGCGGTCTTAACTTTAAAATAATTACCAAAGACTTTGGTGGTGAGGTCGCAACCTCGGGCGAGATCGCCAACTGGCCAGGGGTAATCCATACTGATGGTATTGCTTTGGCGCAACAATTCCGTGAGCATCTGGAGTCGTATAAGATTGATATTGAAGAGGGGGTTGAAGTAGAAAAAATTGCTAAAATGCCTGACGGAACTTTTTGTATCACCGCTAAAACCGGCGCCGGATCATCCATGGCCACAGAGAAACTAGCCGACGGTCAGTCTAAAATAATCGCAGGTTTAACCTGCGATTATGTGGCCAAGGCGGTTATTGTGACTACCGGCGTCCATCCGCGCGAGCTTGGCGTGCCTGGCGAAAAAGAATTCCGCAATAAGGGTGTAAGTTATTGTACGGTTTGTGATGGACCGCTTTTTAACGGCAAGACCACGGCCGTCATCGGCGGCGGTAATTCTGCTTTAGAAGCCGGCTTAATGCTTGCCGATATCGCCAGTAAAGTTTATGTTATAAATAAGAACGACACCTTCAAGGGCGAGCAGGTTTTGATAGATAACTTGAAATCAAAAAAGAATGTTGAAATTATCTATAATGCCAAGACCACGTCCATTGCCGGAAGTGAATTCGTTACTAGTTTAAAATACAACAATCAGGCCAGCGTCGAGCAGGAGCTCAAAGTTGACGAAATTTTTGTCCATGTGGGCATGGTGCCCAATTCCGGAATCGTACCGCCTGAAGTTGAGAAAACCTCATTCGGCGAAATAAAGGTCAATGCCAATTGCCAGACCAATATTCTAGGATTGTATGCCGCCGGCGATGTGACGGATGTGCCATTCAAACAGATAGTAATTGCTGCCGGACAGGGAACATGCGCATTATTAAGCGCGGTTAATTATTTGAACAGGTTAAAATGATTTACCTAGGTGCCGACCATCGCGGATATGAGCTCAAAGAAAAGATTAAGTCTTGGCTTTCGGATTTGTCGTATGATTATGAAGATTGCGGCGCCTCAATGTATAACAAAGATGATGATTACCCGGAGTTTGCTAAATTAGTCGGAGAAAAAGTAACCGCTAATCCCAACGGCCGAGGCATTGTAATCTGCGGTTCGGGCATCGGTATTGCCGTAGCCGCCAATAAACTAAATGGAATAAGGGCTGGTACGGCGGTTTCGCCGGATCAAGCCAGGGCCTCAGTCAATGACGAGGATTTGAATATTTTAGCCCTGTCTGCTGATTATATTAACGAAGATGAGGCCGAAGAAATTATTAAAGCTTTTTTGGAAGCAAAGTTTTCGGGTGAAGACCGCCATATCAGGCGGCTCAAAGAGATTGATGAGATTGAAAAACTAGAAAAATAATGGATTTCGAAGAACTCAAAAAAAATATAGAAGGCGAAGTGGTCAGTGGGAACGAAAATTTTGCGCTCTATAGCCATGACGCCAGTCTTTTTGAAATCAAACCGTCGCTAGTAATCAAACCGAAAAACAGCGAAGATGTTAAAAAAATCGTCAAGTTCGTTTCAGAAAACAAAAAAGCCAATCCGGAACTTTCAATCACTGCCCGTTCTGCCGGTACGGATATGGCCGGCGGGCCGCTAAATGACTCAATAATTCTTGATTTCACGACTCACTTCAACCATATCTTGGAAGTATCAGAACAAGGTTGGGCCGTATCTGAACCGGCGGTGTACTATCGTGATTTTGAGAAGGCAACTCTAGCTAAAGGGTTACTCCTGCCTTCTTATCCTGCTTCACGTGAGCTTTGTACGGTCGGCGGCATGGTGGCCAATAATTCAGGCGGCGAAAAATCTTTGGCTTACGGTAAGACCGAAGATTACGTAATGGAACTCAATGTTGTTTTGAGTAATGGCGAAGAATACGTTTTGAAAGCACTGAGTCACGACGAACTTACCGATAAAAAATCTCAAAATAATTTTGAGGGACAAGTCTATCACGAACTCTACGAACTCGTTGAATCAAATTACGACTTAATCAAAAATGCCAAGCCCAAGGTTTCCAAAAACTCTGCCGGCTATGCGCTCTGGGACGTCTGGGACGGACAAAGATTCGACCTGACTAAACTATTTACCGGTTCGCAGGGCACACTCGGCCTGATTAGCAAGATAAAATTCAAGCTTATCAAACCCAAGTCAGTCTCCAAATTATTAGTCATTTTTCTCAAGGATCTTAAGCCGCTTGGCGAGGTCGTCAATATGGTTATGCGCCATAAGCCGGAGAGTTTTGAAACTTATGATGACCATACTCTCAAGCTGGCGATTCGTTTTTTACCCGGTCTGATCAAAAGCATGAAGGGCAACTTTTTAAGTTTTGCTTTTAGGTTTTTGCCTGAATTCTGGATGGTTGTAACCGGCGGCGTGCCCAAACTGATTCTTTTAGCTGAGTTTACCGGCGATGAAGAATCTACTGTTCTGGATGTCACCAAGAAAGCACAATCTGAACTAGCTGATAAATTCAAAATTCAAACCAGAATTGCCAAAAATGATGCTGATGCTCAGAAATATTGGACGATGAGGAGGGAAAGTTTTAATTTATTGAGAAAACACGTCAGCGGCAAGAAAACCGCCCCTTTCATAGACGACATTATTGTGCGGCCGGAAAAACTGGTTGATTTCCTGCCGCGGCTGGACCAGATCCTGTTACCTTACAAAAATTTGATATATACTATAGCCGGTCATGCCGGCGATGGTAATTTCCATATTATCCCGCTAATGGACCTCAAAGATCCGGCTAGCCGCCAGACTATTCAAGAACTTGCCGAAAAAGTTTATAATCTAGTTATTGAATTCGGCGGTTCGATTACTGCGGAACACAATGACGGTTTGATGCGCACGCCATATCTCGAGCGTATGTACGGATCGCCGGTCTATCATTTGTTTGAAAAAACAAAAAAGATTTTTGATCCGCTGAATATTTTTAATCCCAGAAAAAAGGTCGGCGGTGATATTAATTACGCATTAAACCATATCAAAACTGATTAAATGGCAGAGATAATACCGGCAATTCTGGTAAAAACTAAAGAAGAATTGCTCGCGAAAATATCAATCGTTGAACCGTATGTTGAGCGCGTGCATCTTGATATTGCCGACGGTATTTTTGTGTCTAATATAACCATCGCCGGTTTTGAAGAGATCGAGGAACTGAAGACTGATTTGAAAATGGAAGTTCACCTGATGGTTTCTAAGCCGGAAAATCATATCGTTCACTGGCTGTCGTCACCGGCTGATAAGTTCATTTTTCATATTGAGGCTACCGACAGGGCTCAAGAGGTGATTGATGCCGCCAAAGAATCCGATAAGTCTATCGGCGTGGCTCTCAATCCTCAAACGCCGGTCAGCGCCATCGAGTCCATAATAGATCAAGTTGATCTGGTCCATTTCATGACCGTTGAGCCGGGATTCTACGGCGGCAAGTTTGTTGATTTGGTGGTAGATAAAATCAAAGACTTTCATTTCTATTATCCGGATAAACTGATTGAAATTGATGGCGGAATAACACCAGAAACAGCAGCCGGACTTATTGATGCCGGAGCAAGTCTGTTAGTTGTCGGCAGCTATATTTTTGAAAGCCAAAATCCAGCCAAGGCTATAGCAAAATTAAGAGAAAATGTTTAAGACTAAATACGACATTGTTACAATTGGTTCTGCAACCAGAGACGTATTCCTTAAGATGGAAGGCGTTGAAACACGCAAGCACACTGATTCGGAAACCGGAGTGGAACAATGTTTTCCGCTTGGTTCAAAGATAGAGGTTAAAGAAATCGTTTTTACAACTGGCGGCGGGGGAACTAATGCCGCAGTTACTTTCGGCCGGCAAGGATTCAATACTGGCTGTGTCGGTGTGGTTGGTAACGATCTGGCCGGCCAGGAGATCCTAGAAGAATTAAAAAGAGAAAAAGTTGAGCCGCTTTTTCAAAAACACAGCGATGATCTGACAGCATACTCAACGATTTTGATGAATCCCGATGCCGAAAGGACAATCTTGAGTTACAAGGGCGAAGGCCAGCATTTTGAAACCGTAAAAATTGATTTTGGTGAACTCCAGGCGGACTGGTTTTATATAGATTCTCTAGGCGGGCACTACGATTTTTTTGAGGCATTGGTTAAGTATGCTCTGGCCAATAATATCAAGATTGCCTGCAACCCAGGCGGCAAAGAACTTGATCACGGATTAGAAAAATTGAAACTGCTTTTGAAAAATATTGATATTTACATCACCAATAAAGAAGAGGGCGCGCAACTTGTCGGTACTGAACATGAAAAGAAAAATGAAACACTTGATAGGTTGCAAGAAGTCGTCAAGGGGATTGTGATTTTAAGCGACGGGCATAAGGGCGTGCAGGTCAGAGCTAATGGCAAAGAATATTCTGCCGGTGTGCCGGATTCTCCGATAGTTGAACGCACGGGTGCAGGAGATGCTTTCGGCTCTGGTTTTGTATCGGAATATATAAGAGAAGGAGATATAATTAAAGCTATTCAGTTCGGCACGGCCAATGCGTCGTCAGTGGTGACTAGGGTTGGTGCTAAGGCTGGAATTCTTAAAAAAGGGGATTGGGGCCCGTGGCCGTTGGTGGAGGTTGAGGAACGATAAAAGCTGATTTTTGAAAAATAAAAAACCCGTCTTATCGCGACGGGCGGGATTGCTCCCTGTGGGGACTGAGGTGATCGCACAAGGCACGATCACCGACGACCCACTACACGCCCTTTAACCTCCAAGGGTAGGTTGGAAACTGGTGACCAGCCAGTCCCCAAAAACTTTTTCAGACGAACCTTTTTGTCCTGAACTTGTCAGGACTAGCCCAGAATAACTTACTTGAGTCTCGTCTCGCTAAAAGCGGACGGACATGGGGGCGGGGTTCATGGTTTGAAAGAACGGGGCCAAGCAACTAGTCGCAATAGCACGATGAACATAAACAATCCAAATGCACAGGGACTTAATCGCGTGCATGGCCCCGAGAAATGCTACTTAGTGATTTAACACTAATTTGTGGTATTTCTCGGGGTCAGGTAGTTTGAAAAATATATCTGGGGAGTAGTCGGGCTTCGCTCGCCGTTCTCTCGGGCACAATCGCATGACACCGATCACTCACCAGCTTGTTTTAAGTATAGCATGGTCGGATAGGTGTTGTCAAGTGATTATTAACAAAAATGCTATAAATCCTTGATTTTATTGGTTTTTTTGAAGATTTGAAAAATAAAAAAACACCCACCTGCCACTCCACGGCTTTATCGCTTTCGGACCAGTCGCCCGGGATCCTAAACTTTGCCGTGAAGTGGAGATAGGCTTGTTGCCCTAGCAGGTGGTACTTAATTAAGTATATACCCAAGCCCATATCATTGTCAATATGTCAGATGTGCATAACAAATTAGCCAGAATATTGCGTGCCAGTCCGGAATCGCTTTTGGATTTGGAGAAAACGCTGAACAGTATAACCGACAAAAGTGGTGTCATAGAAAAGATAGTTCAGGAAAATGAGATTCTGGTGACAAGGACGCTTGAAGAACTCGGTTTGTCCGGCCGCGAATGCCGCGCTAAAGAAGTTTACGATATCTTGGTCAAACGTCTGGCGCACATGGATGAGCATCTCTATGGTTTCCTGGATAAGCCGGATTTATCAAAACTCTCGGTAAATTGCGGTAAGCTTTGCGAAATGGCCATGGCGCTGAATAAGCCCAAGCCCGGATTTTTTATTAAAAAAGAAAAGGCCATTGAATTGCTTGAAAAATTCCCGCCGCAAAATCTCCTAGACCATTTTGGTTATAAGACTGCCGGTGAGCTGGTAGAGAAGCAGGGGTTCTCGTCGGTGTTCAGTGCTTTACGCTTTGCCCAGGACCATGACTGGATGCATGAGTTTTTTGATAAAGTTTATGATAGTTTATCAGCTGATGATTTTGAGGAGCGCCAGGTGGAACTCAAAATTCTTGAACCGCAATGGCTGGATGTGGCCGAAAAGTTTCTGCAAAAAAAATACCACAATGTCAGCCATCTTAAAGAACTGGGCATAATTTTTGTCATTCCTCTACCGATTGACACGCCCGGTGAAACCATCAGGATGTTTACGCTGATGTTGCACTATCTCAATGAAGTTCCGTTCTATTCCAAACTTTTCAAGAAATTTTCAAGTGAGCAGGATTTTACTGAAAAATTAAAATCTTTACTTCGCGGGGATGTGCCGGAAGGACAACGGCCGGATAATAGAAGCTTCAGGATTGTCCAAAGATATCTAGCCAAAGATGACGTTAACGATTTTCGTTTGATAGAACCGCATATCAATCCCGAAGCCGAGCATTGGTATAAGGCGGAAGGCGATTTGGGCAGAATTACTTCGCTTGTCGGCGGTAAAGGCCGGACTTATGGCTATTGGCAGGGGCTGGATTTTGTCGGGGATTTCTTTAAGGACGGTTTAGGCGGTAATGGCGACGAAACACTGGTCAGTTTTGATTTGATAGACCTGGTTATGTCTTTGGTTAAAAAAGGCGAGGTTAAGTATCTCTATCATCAGGAGGAGGCGTTGTGGAACAAGATTTTTATTGAATACCTCGGGCGTGATAAACTTGATGAATTGATAGAAAATAATATTATCGGCGGGTTTATTAAATTATGAAGGGTCTAAAAGAATACTTTACTAATGCCGTAAAAAACCATTGGGCAATCGGGCATTTTAATTTTTCAACGGCGGATCAACTGCGGGCTTTTGTTGAGGCGGCGGGGGAGTTGAAATCGCCAATTATGGTCGGCACTTCGGAGGGCGAAGCTGATTTTATTGGCAGAGAGCAGGCCGTAGCTTTGGTTAAGTCATATCAGCAAGAAGGCCATGCCGCTTTCTTAAACGCTGACCATCACAAGAGTTGGGAGACGGCCAAAGCGGCGGTTGATGCCGGCTATGATACGGTGTTGATCGATGCCTCAAAGCTTCCATACGAAGAAAATATCGCCTTAACTAAAAAAGTTGCCGACTATGCCAGATCAATCAGCCCCGACATAATGGTTGAGGGTGAACTTGGCTATTTACGCGGAAGTTCAGAAGTCCAGGAAAAAGTTGAAATTAGCCAAGCCGATTATACTCAACCGGGACAAGCCGCTGATTTCGTGGCACGCACCGGTGTTGACCGCCTAGCCATAGTTTTCGGCAATATCCACGGTATCGTTACCGCACAAGTTGAACATCTTAATATCGATACTCTCAAAAAAAATACAGCCGCTCTGCCTGATTTTCCGTTGGTCTTGCACGGTGCTTCCGGTCTGCCGTCTGAAGAAGTAAAAATGGCGATACAAAACGGCATCGCCAATGTGCATATTAATACCGACCTGCGTGTGGCTTATCACGATTCCCTTCAGGCGGAACTACAGAGAGATTCTAAAGAAACTACACCCTACAAATTTCTTGAGCCGTCTTTTGAGGCTATGAAGAAAATGATTAAAGAAAAACTTGAACTCTTCGGCTCTGTATCTAAATCTTAATTTCTACCACATCCCCATCTTTTACGATGTAATCTCTACCAACTATTTTGAGTTTGCCAGTTTGGCGGGCATGGCCCCAAGAACCGACAGTAAGCAGTTCCTGCCAATTTATGACCTCGGCTCGGATGAATAACTGCTCGAAATCTGTATGTATTGCACGCGAAGCTTGGGGTATAGCTGTGCCGGTCTGAGTGGTCCAAGCGCGGGTCTCATCTTCGCCGGTGGTCAGGAAGGTGATCAGGTTCAGGGCTTTGTAACTTTTTTTTATCAATTCATCCAGGCCGCTTTCTTTAAGGCCAATGTCTTCCAAAAAAACATTTTGTTCTTCCGGTGATGATTCAGAGAGTAACAATTCAAAAGTGTTTGCTAAAATTACATATTCATTACCGGCGATTGCTCCTAGTAATTTTTCATCCGGCTGCCAGCTTGCCACGCCTTGGCGGTGACCATTTTTTAATTGGCTTTCGGAGGCATTCAGTACGTAGATGAATTTTTTATTAGTTAGCAGATTCAATTCTTTGACGGTAGAGCTTTCTTTGTCGGTAAGTTCGATATTGATAGCTAGCTTGCCCTGTTGAAGTCCGTTTTTCAACTTGTCTAAGGTGCCGACTTCAACAGCCAGTTTCGGATCGTGGACTTTAGTATTGGCAATTCTTTTGTTCACCGTTTCAAGATCGGCCAAAATCAGTTCCGCGTTGATTATCTCAATATCGGACGCCGGATCAATCTTTTTGTGGACGTGGGTGATTTTTTCATCTTCAAAAACTCTGACAACCTCGGCAATGGCATCTACTTCGCGGATATTGGCTAGGAATTTATTACCTAGGCCTTCGCCAGCCGCCGCGCCTTTAACTAAACCGGCGATATCAATAAATTCAATTGCCGTTGGCACGATCTTGCGCGAGTTGGACATCTTGGCCAGAAGCTCCAGCCGTTCATCGGGTATGCCAACCACGCCCACATTCGGATCTATGGTCGTGAAGGGATAATTCTGGATATCTACTTGTTTTTTAGTCAGAGCCTTGAATAATGTTGATTTACCAACATTTGGTAGGCCGACTATACCGATAGAAAGCATTACTATATCAAAATATCCTAAAAATCTAATAAAATCAAGGTAATTTTGAGATTTTAGCCCAGGCACTTGACATTGACTAGGCCACTATGCTATACTTAAAACACGCTGGGAGACGGGGATGGTGCCTGAAAAAGGTACGTTCTACCAGTAAGGCCGCCCGTCTCCAGCCATGCACTTTTAACACTTCGCAGTAAGGGGTGTTCACCTGTTTACAGGTGGGAATTCCCCGGCGCAGGGCCCTCCAGTGCCCTGGTCAGCAAGGTATCTCGGTAGTCCGAGACTCTTCAAGTAACCACATGGACCGATAACTGGACGGTCCCGCCTTATCTCCTGGCGCATTGGGAGACGTGCCGGTACGTTGTTACGTAAGCCGGCCTTTTGTTTTTTAACCTTATATGTTCTATACTTAAAGTATATGGATCCCGAACGAAGTAGCCCTATCGGGTTCGCGATTCATACTTTAGATTAACAAAATAGCTTTACTACGCGGTGATAACTTAGGTTTATGACTGCAGAGCAGCTACTTCGTATGGGATGGACAATAACACAAAAAAGGGGACGCCGAAAGATGTTTTCTTGCATCTTTTGGGCGTGGTTACTCTCTATATCAGCGTGGTCGCTTTCATTTCACTTTGGTGGCAATACGTTAATTTTCTTTTCCCTGACCAGTTGAACTATGTTGGTTCGGGCAGTTATGTATATGATCCGATTCGCTGGGCAACCTCAGCTCTGATAGTGGTCTTCCCGGTGTATATCCTGTTGTGCTGGCTGATCGGGCGTGATTTCCGTGATGATCCAGAAAAGCGTGAGATAAGAGTGCGCAAGTGGCTTTTATATTTTACCTTATTCATCTCGGCGATCACGATTATCATTGACCTCATCACCTTGATCTATAATTTTCTGCAAGGCGATCTGACGATCCAATTCTTCCTCAAGGTTGCCGTAATTCTGATTATTGCGGCGGCGGTATTCGGCTATTATATTTGGGATATCAGACATAAGGAGAAAAAATCAGCCAAGCCGCGTTTGGTTGCTTGGATCACTTCAGTTGTGATTTTGGCCAGTATCATTTACGGATTTTTCCTGATCGGTTCGCCGGCCACACAGCGTGCTCGCCGGTTTGATGATCAAAGAGTCAGCGATCTTGAGCAGATTGAGAGCGATGTCATAACCTACTGGCAGCAAAAAAATGTCTTACCGCTAAATTCTACTGATCTCCAAAACATGTTTTCCGTTTTACCGACCGATCCAGAAAGTAAACTGCCTTATGAATATAA
The DNA here is from genome assembly GCA_041499075.1 of Minisyncoccia bacterium. Taxonomy (GTDB): domain Bacteria; phylum Patescibacteriota; class Minisyncoccia; order 2-02-FULL-40-12; family IGHO2-01-FULL-4-A; genus JBGQJN01. The sequence goes on from JBGQJN010000019.1 coordinate 15,544, forward strand.
TTTGAACGGTACATTACGCTTCAGTCTTTGCGCCGATTTTAAGACATCCGATATTAGTCAGACTAGCCGCTATCAAGCCGTGCCCCAGCCATTTACCGGGCCGGCTTACAGTCCGTATCAGGAAAACTGGAGCCATGATAAAGGCCATGTCTGTTTTGACCGTAAAATTGACCCAAGCCTTTATAAATTAAACAACGGTGTCCCCGTTCCTGTCCCTCTCAAGTATTAACCAGACTCGTTACTCATATGTATAAACGAGCCCTCTTAATATCTTTAAGTATTTTTATCGTTTTGACGGCGATATTTATATTTTTTCATGTAGGAATACGTGATTTTGTTTTTGAATTACAGAAACAAGGATTGCCCCAAGAAACGAGGTTGATGCCCTCCCCAAGATTCAGCACATCTTCCAAGGTGAGCGTACTGCCGGTCGTCTTCGCCGGAATTAATCTCGCCGTGCCGTTCTCGGTACAGGCGCCTTTTGGCGATTGGAGCTTGCCATATGAAGATGCCTGTGAGGAGACGTCGGCTATTTTAGTGGATAAGTTTTATAAGGATCAGCCGATCACGCCCGAGATCGCTAATCAAGAAATACTTAAACTGGTTGACTGGGAGAAACACAGATTCGGTTATTATGAGAATACTACAGCGGCGGAAACTGCCGTTATCTTAAAAGAATATTTCGGCTACAAACGCGTAGATGTTTTGTACGGCATTACCATGGATGACATCAAAAGCCAGATTTTAGCCGGACGGCCGGTTATTGTGCCTTTAGACGGACGCCTGGTCGGGAATCCTTATTACACCCAGCCCGGGCCAGTCTACCATATGCTTGTTATTAAAGGCATAACCAAGAATGGTGATTTTATTACCAATGATGTCGGCACCAGGCGTGGCCAGAATTATGTTTATAACAGTCAGGTTCTGTTTAATGCCATACATGATGCACCCAAGGGTGGTGTGGTTTGGCCGCAACCTGATCCGGAGGCCTATATTAAAAGCGGCAAAAAGGCCATGATTGTCGTCTATCCGAATTAAAAAAAATCCCGCCAGTAACGGGGATTTTTTTAAAGATGTTTTAATTTGCGCCGAAGGATAAGGAAAAGAACCAACGCTTCAAGTGTATTGGCTGTGGCATAGCTCAGGGCCAGAGCGTTAAGAGAAAGAGATGGGATGAGCAGTTTAGCCAGGAAGACAATAAGGGCCAGTGCCGGGATACTTATCATGATCGGAGTCCAGGTGTCTTTAAGTGCGTAGAATGCCCTTACAAAAAGATGTATGAAGTTTTCGGCGGGAATAGATAACGCAAATACCGCCAAGAGTGAGCCGGTTCGTATAATCGCAGTTTCATCAAAACGTCCGCCACCGAAAAATAACCGGACAACAAATCCCCCAAAAAGAATATAAAAAGCCGCCGATAGGCCGGACATTATTGCCAGCGCCTTACTGGTCTCTTTCAGTTGATAAAGAAATCCTCGCCTGTCTTTTAATGCCGCTTTGCGCGAGAGCGAAGAAAAAATAGCTGTCGAAAACGAGATGCCAAATAAACTAACCGGCACACTTTCAAAATTCCTGGCAAAGTTCAGTATGGCGATTGAGCCGACAAAAAGTACCGAGGCCATGTTAGTAAAAATAAAAAAAGTTACCTGTTCAAGCGGCTGGCCGGCCATGCGCGGGATCATTAATTTTAAGATCTTAAGAAAATTAGGATTGCCGATTTTAACCGGCAAGCGAGAGCGGAATGAAGTTTTTATAATAGATACGGTACGGACCAAGAGGTGAAGTAATGCGCCGCATATGGTACCGATTATCAAGCCGATCGGGCCAAACACTTTTACCAGGGGAATACCGAGTATTATGCCGAGGTTGTAAAGGGC
>JBGQJN010000020.1:0-17113 GCA_041499075.1 Minisyncoccia bacterium
ACGATCACAAAAAAGTTCTTGAAATAAAAAAGAGTTCATTTCGAACTCTTCCCTTAAAACCTTAGATAATTTGGGCAATAACGTTGGCGATACTGCAGAGCGCAGAGTCTCTTTTTATCGGTTTTGGACACATTCTTTCTTGATTTGCACGCATCTGGCTGAATCCTACAGGCGTGAGCAGCGTGCTTATTCTATCAGCAAGGTGTGCGACGTTGCCAACTACAAGTTCGGAAATGCCGTCTTCAACTGATTCAAGCATGCGGGTGCCGCCCACTTGTTCAAATCGTCTGAAAAGGACTTCAAATCCGAGACTTATTACCGGAACATTTTGGTATGCCCCTTCAATGCCGATTGAGCTTCCAAACTCTACAATTATGTCGGCGCCTGGAACCATGTCGGAAGTCGTTAGAACTTCTTTGCCAACCAACCTGGCTGGCACAGGGCTGAATTTGATCAGCTCCTCATAAAGTTTTAACTCTTTCTGCGTTGTGGAATCTATGGCGAATGGTGTTCTATCGCCCGGGTGTGTGGCCAAGATAAGTTGGAAATAATAATATTGGTTTTTCTTGGTGAGAAGCGATAAGGCTTCCATGATTGTTGTCCACGAAGTAAAATTTCCGGCCGCAAACTTATTACCGGGCGCCAGAACAAGTTTCTCACGGGGATTAATGTTTAATTTCGTGCGGACTTCTTCCCGGGTGAAGCGTGGGAATGCCATTTCCTCACGAAGCGGGTTGCCCGTAACGAAACAGCTCGCATTTGGAAAAACATTCACGGCCGCACCCGCATCTTCCTGGGTTATACCCAAGTAAAATTTTGCGTTTGAAGCCAACCGTTCAAACCAAGCGCCAGGCCGTGCTCGAGCCCAGCAACGGCGGATGTCCCCATAGAACCCATAAGTGATTCCAAGGGCATTTGCTTTTTCACCTGCCATAATTTCGACTTTGGCCAATTCTTTCGAAGAAGACATTCCCAACAATACGAAGTTTGCTTGAGTAACGGCAGACAAAACTTCTGCTTCTGTTTCCACAAGCGGCTTACCATCATTTGCAAACAGTTGAACAACGAAACCACTTTCTTCAAGTACTGGTCCAAGCTTAGAAAAGGCACGCGAAGGTGCAGCATCTCTCGCAACAAGAACAATTCTTTTATTAGTCAAGGGGGGGTCTCCTTCTTTCTGGTTTTTAATGGGCTACTATCCTCATATCATTATCATGATTAGCTATTTATTGTCAAGACTTGACCCTAGTTGACACCTTCTGATACCTTTAAATAAAACGTGTCAGAAATCAACCCAAACGAAATTTATACTACCAATGAAACCCGGGAACTGCTTAAGGTATCGAGCAGTACTTTAAAGCGTCTATTAAAGAAGGGTATTGTAAGAGCAAACAAAGTGGGCGGACAATACAGAATATTAGGCAAGGAACTCTTGCGCCTGATTTCACCTCAAATAGAAAGAAAAGCCGTCAATACATATCAGGGTCTTAAGAGGAATATAAAATCTAAAATGAAAAATTGGTTATAAATTTCAATAAAATAAAATCTTCGGTAAACTTTGTCCGTCAGATTTTCTGGGGCTATAAAAAGAGACTCTGCGCTCTGCAGTATCGCCAACGTTATTGCCCAAATTATCTAAGGTTTTAAGGGAAGAGTTCGAAATGAACTCTTTTTTATTTCAAGAACTTTTTTGTGATCGTTAAGTCCCCTAAATGAAAAAAGTCATTTGACAACAAATAGCTAATCGTGATAAGGATAATACGACGGCAACGGGCATGAAATGTCCGACTGCTAGAACCTTTACAAATAGGAGGGTTTAATGCCTGCCAAAGAAAGAAAGATCCTTGCAGTAGTAAGGGATAATGGCGGTACGAACAACCTTATGCCCGCAATCATGGAACTCAAAAGAAGAGGCCATCAAGTTCGCATTGGCGCCAACGGCGCCGCAGCAGAATTTATTCCTGCCAGAGGGATAGAGTTTACCCCGCTTACAACTGCCGAAGAAACATTAGAAAAATTTTCTGCTCCGGATTTACTAATTACGAGTATGTGTTCCGGCGGCGGTGTGGGCCGAGATCTTGTTCCTCTTCTACGGAATATATGTCCAACAGTTGCGGTGCAGGATTACTGGGGTGCATATTTGATAACCGACTGGGTTGACCCGCAATACCGCCCGGATCGCATTATCGTTAACGACCAACTGGGCGCTGATATAGTCAAAAAGGCCTGGCCAGAATTTGAGCTAAACAGAGTGTGCCAAACTGGATTTCCGATGTTTGATAAGTATTCTGACATTACACCTGATGATGAATCTAATGCTTCCAATGAAATTCGAACTAAACTTAATACCGTCACCGGATCCGGATCTATCATAATATTTTTCCCGTGCGGCACTTGGAATGGGGCTAGCGAATTATTATGTGAAGTTCTAAAAGCAGTAGCAACCTGTACTGCCAAAACATCTTGTCGGTTATACTTGATCCCTAGAGCCCATCCGGCGCTAAAGGAACATGCCCCTCATGAATTTGAGCCGTGGAATAATGCCATTGCTAAATTTAACAGAGAGTATCCCGGCATTGTGGTGACTAATCAAACGGTAGTGCGTGGGGACTTAAAAAAGCTGCTCCTGGCTTCAGACATTGTAATATCGGACTGGTCTACCACGCTTCTTGAGGCAGGCTTAGTAGGAGCTAAATTAAATGGCAAAGTTAATATTTCTGCAATCTATTCGCCAACGCTTGTAAAAGAATTTCGAAAGTCAGCAGGCACATTAATGACCGAGCCGCCATATGTAACTCTTGGCTGTACGGCAAAAGCTTATAATCAAACCGGGCTTGTCAACTTAATCTTATTCGCTCTAGCTGGCCACTTAACTGCCCGACTGACCATGGCCCAAAAGAAATATCTGGTTGCTGACGGCAAAAATGGTTCCCGAGCCGCCGATCTCGTTGAGAGTCTACTTTAATAGTCCGCCAATAGCCCCCCCTGGGGCTATTTTAATTGAGATTATTTTACAGTTATGGCATTTTTACAATCATAGACCCTGGCCGGGATATAGCCGGAAGATTCCTCGTAGACGATGGCACAACTGGCAAAATATTTCGCAAACATACTGTTTGGGTCAATTTTGGGCATCTCAATGACCACGTAATAGCTCTTGAAGCCGTTGAGGATATCGACATAAGTGCTATTCCACTTTGGTGCAACATAAAGCCGTCTTTGGCGTTTTCCGGCATCGGCCAGTTTACGTCCGCCGATATCGTTGTAGATGATTACGGTTTTTATTTTTGGATTATTTATTACAAAATCAGTTGTACTTTCCATCAGGGCATTAACATTACCATTGATACGGCATTATCCTGAAAAATATCTCTTAACTTATCAGCTTCCGACTTAAAAAGTTTTGGCCATTCTGAATCATATGCCACAACTTCGTATTTTCTACCTGCATAATTGTGCTTGCTCATAAATTCGCAGCGCCACGGGGAGTCGAACCCCGCTTCTAGGCTTGAAAAGCCTACGTCCTAACCGATAGACGATGGCGCCAAATTTTTTATTAATTCTACCCCAAAAATCGACAAAAGACAAGAAAAATGATAAAAGTAGTGCATGCTAATCCTTGGAATTGAAACATCTTGCGATGAAACGGCGGCCTCCCTGTTAGAGATACGGAGCGGTGACATCAAGGTCCTATCCAACGTCATTTCATCACAGGTCAAACTGCATGCCAAATACGGGGGTGTCGTCCCCTCTTTAGCCGCGCGCGAACATGTCAGAAATATAAATCATGTCTTAAAGCTAGCCCTAGGCCGGGTTAAACCAGACGATATTGACCTGATTGCCGTAACCCGCGGCCCAGGTCTCGTTTCCTCACTTCTTGTCGGCACCGCTTTTGCCAAAACTCTCGCCTGGAAACTCAAAAAGCCGATTGTTGGCGCCAATCACCTTGAAGGACACATCTATAGCAACTGGCTCGGGCCGGCTGATAATAACGGCAAAATTAAAACCAATGACAAATCACTATTCCCGGCGTTATGCCTGATCGTTTCTGGTGGCCATACTGAACTGGTATTAATGCGCGGTCATGGCAAATACCAAATCGTCGGTCCAACCCTTGATGACGCGGCCGGCGAGGCCTTTGACAAGATCGCCCGCATACTCGGGCTTGGCTATCCCGGCGGACCGGCCATCTCTAAAATTGCCGAGAAAGCAAAGCCAGGCGAATTCAAACTTCCACGCCCGATGCTCAATTCCAAAAACTACGATTTCAGTTTTGCCGGCCTGAAGACCGCCGTGCTTTATCTTGTCAGAGGTCTGACCAAAGATAGCAACCGACTGGACTCGTCAACCAAGGCAAGTATCGCTCTTGAAGCTCAGCAATCAATAGTGGACGTCCTAGTAACAAAAACAATTCGCGCGGCAATAAAATACGAAGCTAAATCCATAATGCTTTCCGGCGGCGTATCGGCCAATAAGCTGTCGCGAACAGAATTAGAAAAATCCGCCAAGCAGGCAGGCATAAAATTTTTCCGGCCGGAGATGGAATACACTACCGATAATGCCGCAATGATCGCATTGGCTGGATATTTCAACTGGATGAAAAAATCCCGTCATCAAGACGGGATCAGTAGAAAAATACCACAGAGCTGGAAATCAATTAGAACAGATGCAAATTTGAGCCTCTAATTACAGAGTACCGAGAAATCGATGCTAGAACCATCTTGCTCTTTAGAAAGTTTTATTAATTGCTCCGGGGTTATATCGGGGTTTTTATTCACCAAAGGACTACAGAAACTACATAATATAGAATTACCCTTGCCTCGTCTATAATTCACAGAAAAACGTCTACAGGGAGCATGCCAAAAAAGGTAATAATTCATATAGTCAGTGTCTTTACCGACCGGTTTATACATACCAAGGCAAACCCAAAACCCAAAAACTTTAGCCTTGAATCTCTGCCAGTTTGAAATACGATATATTAATAGATACCGTTTGAGGCCCTTGGTTGCCAAAAAACCTCCCAGTTCAGCAATCTCCTCGCCGTTTTCTTCATAGCCAAGAAGATAGTAGGAAACCCCATCTTTTTTTGTTATTTCGTAGTCCAACAGGATATTCGACGGGTAGTCCATGACGATACCTCCAGATTTGTTTGTCAATGTAGCTTGGCTTATAGTACTATTTAGATATAATTATGTCAAAAGATCTGCCAACAGCCTACAATCCCAAAGAAACCGAAGACAAAATCTACCAACTCTGGCAGGAGTCCGGTTTTTTCACACCCGAGAATCTGCCTGGCAAACGCAAGGAGAAATTTGTCACTTGTATCGCCCCACCCAACATAACCGGCGAGTTGCATATGGGCCACGCTCTGGAATACACGCTCCAGGACATAATCGTTAGGATGAAACGGATGCAGGGTTACAAGACTCTCTGGCTACCTGGTACAGACCATGCCGGTATTAGCGCTCAGAATGTCGTTGAAAAACAGCTGGTCAAAGAAGGTACCAATCGTCATGAACTTGGCCGGGAGAAGTTCATAGAAAGAATGTGGCAATGGCGCGAGAAATACGGCAACACGATCTTGGAACAGTTCAAAAAACTGGGACTTTCGGTAGATTGGACTAGGACTAAATTTACTATGGATCCGGATTACCAAGAAGCAGTTAAGACGGTTTTTTTGCACTATTACAAGAAAGGTTGGATCTATAAGGGAGTCCGGGTCATCAATTGGTGTACCCGCTGTGCAACGGCAATTTCTGATCTAGAAGTTAACTACGTAACCGAAAAAGGCAAACTATACTATATCAGGTATGGACCATTTACTCTGGCTACGACCAGACCGGAAACTAAATTAGGCGATACCGCTTTAGCCGTACACCCAGACGACGCTCGCTATAAAGAATTCGTCGGTAAAGAACTCGAGATAGAATCCGTTGACAATTCAATTCCTACCGGCGAGCCGCCCAAATCCAAAAAAATTAAAATCTTAGTAGTCGCTGATGGGGCCGTGGATCCGAAGTTCGGCACCGGCATTATTAAAGTCACGCCGGCGCACGATATCACTGATGCTGAGATCGGCCAGCGTCATAACCTATCGTCTGTCAAAATAATAGACGAGCATGGCCGCATGAATGAAAATGCCGGCATACGCTATCAGGCAATGAAGACTACTGAAGCGCGTGAACAGATCGTCAAAGACCTTGAAGCCATCGGCTTGATCGAAAAAATAGAAGATTACGAACATAATGTCGGCCGTTGTGACAGGTGCAACTCGGTGATAGAACCTCTGCCTTCGGAGCAATGGTTTTTGAAGATGAAAGACCTTACCAAACTAGCACTTGAAGCCGTCGAAAGCGGCAAGGTAAAAATACATCCTGAGCGCTGGCAGGAACCATACAAGCACTGGCTGAACAATATCCGTGACTGGAATATCTCGCGGCAACTTTGGTGGGGGCACAAAATACCGATTGAAGGCGAAGAGGATGTATTAGATACCTGGTTTTCTTCAGCACTTTGGCCTTTGGCGACTCTTGGCTGGCCCCTCCTTCGCCAAGGCTCCGAAGGGCAAGCCTCCCAAAGTGATTTTGAGGAATATTATCCTACTGATTTTATCACCTCTGACCGCGGCATACTTTTCCTTTGGCACGTAAGAATGATTTTTTCAGGAATGGAATTCACCGGACAGGCGCCGTTCAAAGATATCTATATCCACGCCACAGTCTTGACCAAAGACGGCAAGCGCATGTCCAAATCACTCGGTACCGGTATTAATCCTCTGGATCTCATAGAAAAGTACGGCACCGATGCCTTGCGTTTTGGTTTGGCAACACAATTAACCGGCCTACAGGATTTACGCTTTGGTGAAGACTTATTGGTTATGGGTAAGAAGTTCGCCAATAAGCTCTGGAATATCGCCCGCTATGTGATGATGGCGTTGCCGGAAGATTACAAATGGGAAGTGAAAAAATCTTCGACAGGACTAGCCCCGATTGCCGCCAAGTTAGACGAGATTGCTTCTGGTGTTACCAAAAATATCGAACATTACGAATTCGCCGAAGCCGCCAATTCTTTGTACCACTTTATCTGGCATGAGCTCGCCGATAAGTATATTGAGGAATCAAAAGATAAAACCGACCAAGAAACTTACGATACTCTCGCCTATTTGCTTACCAACTGCCTCAAACTTCTTCATCCCTTCATGCCCTTTTTGACCGAAGAAATCTGGTCTAACCTGACAATTTCCGATAAAAACCTACTTATGGTTGAAAAGTGGCCTACTTAGTTCATTGAATTGTGTTAAAATCAATATGTGAGCTTATCAACTTCAGCAATACTGATAGTGTTGGGTTTTATCCCCAGTCTGGTTTGGCTTGCATACTATCTTAGAAAAGATATCCGCCCCGAGCCGAAGTATTTGATCGCAAGAGTTTTTTTGATGGGTATCATCTTCGCGCCACTGGCCGTTATCGCCCAGTGGCTCTTTCGACAGGCAGGTAGCGCCATCTTTCCTAACTACCAAGCCGATACTTCAAGCTGGTTTTTCCTTTGGGCGGCACTAGTAGAAGAGGTGGTTAAGTTTTTGGCAATTAGATTTGTTGTCCTCCACGATCCTGAGTTTGATGAACCGGTGGATGGAATGATTTATATGATTACGGCCGCCCTTGGTTTTGCCGCCATTGAAAATATCTTGGTGCTATTTCAGACATTACAAGTAGATGGTACCAGTATCGCGATTCAGATTTGGATATTGAGATTTATCGGAGCTACCCTGCTTCATGCTGTCTCCTCGGCTATTGTCGGCTATTTCTTGGCGCTTTCCTGGTTTTACAGCAGGCATAGTTCGAAATTGATTCCCCTTGGTGTTATCCTAGCCACTTTAGTACATTTTCTATTTAATATCCTACTTCTTGGCGGCAACGGACAATCGCAAGTTTTTATTTACGCAACAATCTATTTAGTTTTCATGGCTTTAGCTATTTCCATTTTATTCAGTAAACTCCGGGCCCGTGAGATGGCGGATTTATCAACTCGCCCTCTCTTGTCCAAACAGATTGAGTGATATAATAAGAATATGGAAGATTTTTTCAGCGAACAATTCGCCGATGGCGACAATAATGATCCGGAGCTTGCTGCGGCCAGAGGTTCTGCTAGGGGTAAACGCGAAGATGATGAGGGCCAGTTAACGGTTGACGTTTATCAGACAGATGATGAGATAGTTATCCGATCCACCATAGCCGGCGTTACAGCCGAAGATTTGGACATTTCCGTCACTAATGACATGGTCACCATTAAAGGCAGCCGTAAGCCCAGCGAGAAAATCAGGGATTCTGACTATTATTATCAAGAGCTTTACTGGGGACCATTTTCAAGAGCGATTATCCTACCTGAAGAGATAGATTCTGATAATGCCAAAGCTTCAATGAAAAATGGTATTTTGACGATAAGGATGCCTAAACTCGCCAGAAGCAGAATCAAAAAAGTTAGGATTGTATCTTGAGTATGGCTGTCTAATACCTGGAAATTGGACAACAACGTCGCCCGGCTTACTAGTCGGGCGTCGTTGTTTTGAATATATGTTATGATTTAACGAGGAAATGAAAACGAGAGAGGAATTTATTATCATCGCTTTGGCAGGAATTACCATCAATCTAGCTTTTATGCTCGGCCAAATTTTCTATTTTGATCAAAGATCAAACCGTATTACTGAATTACCGCTAATCAACAATACCGACCTTAGTGGTAATCTCTTAAATATAGATGCCAGAAAATTTTCAGTGATAGCCGCTGCGGATGAGGAAATAACCGTACCGCCCGAGGAATTAAAAAATTGGGTTGAAAATTATGTCAGAAACTATTACGGTAATACCGAATACCGGTTAAATGGAGAAAGTATAGCCAATTACCTGAATGGTCTTGCTCAAAAAGTAAGTCAACTGCCTGTTAATGCTAAGTTAATATTTGAAGATGGCAGGATAAGTCAATCTTCAGCGCCTAAACTGGGTAAGGCCTTGGATATACCCGGGAGTGTGGCCAACATAGAACTGGCGTTGGTTCATGGTAATCAGGATTCCGCGCAATTAGCTTTTAGCAATGTCGCCCCAGAGATTACTCCGGAAAGAATAAATAATCTGGGAATTAACGAACTTCTCGGTCAGGGTGAGTCAAATTTTGTCGGCTCAACCAAGGCTCGCATTCACAATATCGGCGTGGGTGTTAATGTCTTCAATGGAATTTTAGTCGCGCCTGGCCAGGAATTTTCATTCAATAAGTTACTTGGACCAGTTGTTGCCTCTACCGGTTACGAGCCGGAGCTCGTCATTAAAACAAACAGTATCGCCAAAGAATACGGCGGCGGCCTTTGCCAGGTATCAACTACCATATTTCGGGCCATAGCGGCGGCCGGCCTACCTATACTTGAGCGACATGCTCACTCTCTGCCGGTTCACTATTACAACCCGCAAGGATTTGATGCCACTATTTATCCTGGCGTTTCCGACTTCCGTTTCAAAAACGATACACAAGCGTACGTTCTGATCCAATCGCAGGTTGTCGGCACTAAAGTTATTTTTGAAATTTACGGTACATCCGATGGTAGGAAAATAGCAATTGATGGGCCACACCAATATGCCGCCATGCCCGACGGTTCACTCAAGGCCGTCCTGCGCAGGACTGTCACCTATACCGACGGCACAGAAAAAAAAGACGAGTTCTTCTCGTTATACAAATCACCTTCTCTTTTCCCACTTATCCGAAACCCGCTTGAGTAAATGCTTGCCTCTCCCAAAAATTGCAAAACTTAAAATATCATTTTACTGAGCCGACTACACGCACGTGTTTTGCTGGCCCTTCGACAAGCTCAGGAACAGGCGCAAAACGCGTGCGTCTCCGCCGGTTAAAACATCCTCTGCTTAGCAATATGAAAAGTGATAAATGAACGCCCAGCCCTTCTAGAAGGGCTGGGCTCCCAGTAATTGCAATTTTTGTGAGCAGGACTCGCCCTAAGGTTACTTTAGGAATTTGAAAGTATTTAGAATAGTTTCAAAACCTGATTTCGTCAGTGCGCCAGGGTATGGATCCACGCCCAACCAAAATGTCTGACCATTTCTTTCCACCAGATAATCACTCACCACAGAATCTCTGGAAATTCTTGTCCAATATATACCATTATAATCTAATATTTGTTTTTCCACCGTTGGCCGATTAAGAGCTTGTAAGGTTTGCTCCAACGAAGAGTTGACTACACCGACTAAACCATTTCTGTCTTGACCGTGAGGAATCGTAAATATATTCACGACATAAACCAATTTTTCCGGGTCACCGCTTGAAACATATCCTTCTGCTACCGATAAATCTTTAAATGGATATTGAAATTCAAAACCATATTGGATATTCGTATATGTTTTTAAATCAGTAGTTTGACTTGTCGGTGTTGGAGATACGTGAGTTTTTGTTGGAGTAGGTGTTTGTTGTGTTACTGGTGTTAATTTCTTCATCAACACAAAATACCCGACTGCGCCCAAGAGTATGAGTACGAGAATTACTACAACCAAAATTATATTCGCGAAACCTTTTTGGTTCATAATTTCAGTATAGCGTTAACGAGATACCTTCACAAGGGATACCCCTTCGTTTGTGCTGGGGGGGAGATTCGAACTCCCACGGGATTGCTCCCAATGGCTCCTAAGGCCATCGCGTCTGCCAGTTCCGCCACCTCAGCATTTTCACCAAAAATAGGCAACTTTTAAACATGATATCACAAAAATATCGTCAAGTCAGGAAAGCTTGACTTTGCCACCCCCTTTTTGCTATAATGGCTGTATAGAGTAGTAAATCCGCTAAGGCGGGTTTTTTAGTGGAAAGATGGCCTAATAGGCTGTTTTTTGTTACAAATATGAATAAAAACTTAACAAAAATCAGGCGAATAACGGCAGTTTTCGTCCTTGGATTTATGCTATTTTCAGCCCTCATACCGGCTGGCAATACCCTTGCTTTTGACTGGTCTTTCGGCCTAGGCCCAAACTTGTTGAGTTCTGATGCCGCCAACGCTTCAAGCCAGACATTTGGCTTCATATCCTCCCTCTCAAACTTATCTTCCGAGACACCGGCCAATGTTAATCTTGAAACTCTAACCGTTTCAGGAGGCAATTTCTTACTGCCTTCAGCAAGTACGCTTACCGGCAATAACAAAAAAATTCCTAAGGTAACAATAGACAACGAACTTACAGTTCTGATCACCGGTTACTCATCCACACTAGACCAGACTGACGATTCGCCATTCATCACGGCTAACGGTACATATGTACGCGACGGTATTATTGCCGCTAACTTCCTGCCTTTCGGTACCAGGATTAAGATTCCGGAAATTTTCGGCGATAAGATCTTCGTCGTAGAAGACAGAATGAATCGCAGATATTGGCAGAATGTGGATATTTGGTTTCCTGACCGCGCCAGTGCCCGTGAGTTCGGATTAAAGAAAGCGAAAATACAAATCTTGGAATCTTAGTTACATACGCTTACAAATAGCGCATGCGAATAGATTCAACAAAAACCTTGCCGAACGGCAAGGTTTTTGGTTTAATATAGACAACGCGCCTGTAGCTCAATTGGAAGAGCGGCTCCCTTCGAAGGAGTAGGTTCCGGGTTCGAGCCCTGGCAGGCGCACAACATATTTCTATCTAATTTTCCCACTCAAGAATGCACTCTCCGCCAAAAAGATAGGCCGGGATTCCCGGGAATTCCGGATCCAGGCATGCCTGTAATCCTCCTTCGGGTCCGGAGGTACCGCCAGTTTCAACTCCCGAATTACAAACAAACGAAGCCGGCACAGACACTTCATTGCCGTTATCATCCGCGCAACTGGCAGTGCCCGATGCTGAATCGCAGACGCATACAATTCCTTTGGGTTCGCTGAGAGGAGGAGCTGTTGGCGGCTGACAAATATCAATGCCGGTATTATTGGGCGGTATAATATTTTGCCCGGTTGTTTCATCAATGCATATCGGCACGTCGCTGACACAATCACATGAGATTCTTTCAACTGTCGGCGGCGGAACGGACGGGGATGTAGGAACGACACATTTATTATTAAAGAAATCCCATATTTTACCGGGAGCACAATAACCGGCGGACATAGCTTTACAATCATTGATCTCTAACTTACCGTTATTTATCTGCTGTAAAGCTTGTACGAGTTCGGTAGTGTCTTCTGCGAGCGGTATCGGTCCCTTCTGTATTATATTTAGACTATCAGCTAAACTAATTTCATCCCTAATCGTCATAAGATAACTCCCGGGAGTATGAGCAATACCAAAACAATGCCCCATTTCATGCTCTAGGACATACCCGAACGCATTTTGAAGAGTTTGAAACAGAACTTGAGTGTCTGTGCCTTTATCAAGAATTGATGAATTAGTTTCTAAAATAATTGTACTAACATCTCTCGACAGGGTATCGCCGAAAATATTGATATTGCACGTGGCGCCACTTTGCGTGACAAAAGAATCTGTTCCATCTACTGCCTTTATGAACGCTTCTCCATCAAAACCATTTTGCGCCGCAGAAGAGTCAATATCAGCTGCTTTGGGATAGAGAACCACGTTAATATTTTGGCTACCTAACATGCCACCAATTGTCCCCTGTGGTCCTTCTGAAACTGCATTATAATATCCCACATTTGTATTCAAAGCAGAATTCATCATATCACATGATTTTTGAGGGTTACCATCCATACAGTTCAGATTAATATTGTAGTTACCAGTTACTGCATAAATTTTTTGCGTAGAACTAACGTAAACTCTCGCGCTAGAATCATCTGTTCCTGCTTTACACACAGCGGTTTCCCCTGTTGAATTTCCACTTGTATCAATCCCTAGAACACCGTCATCCCTCAACGCCGCCACAATCTTGCCAGTCGCCGGATCTTTAATTTCAAGACTGATCTGTGTCGGGTCTTGGGCGTTTTCAGTAACCAGTAGCCCGGCCTGATCGGCAATTGCAATGGCATCATTTATGTTGTTGGCTTTTAGGATTTCCGCCAGAGAGGCGGCAAGCGAGCCGCGATTACCGGCAGTTCTTCTGACTCTATTTGTTCTTAAAAGTAACGGCAAAGATGAGGAAGCTATGGCCGGATCAGCGTTTGCGGCTACGTTAATGTTATAAGACTTAACACAGGCATTGCCGTCGGCATCTGTTGCCTGGACATTAAAAGCGTACCTGCCTCCTGCCGGCGGTAATGAGACCGGCGAAGTTGAGGATACGGCCGTGGAATTAGCGGCGACGCTGGTATCCGGCGAATTGATCTGAAAAGCGATGGTTTTGCTGACTTTGCCGTCAACCATAGCTGACTCATACCAGATGCCCGTTTGATCGGCGCTGAATTGGGCTTCGTTAATCCAACCGCCCGAACCGTCTGTCGCGGCAAAAGCAGTCCAGCCATTGACGTCCGGCGTCTTGCCGGGATAGTACCAGGGCAGACCGTCTTTTTCCCATTTGAAATAGACTGTTGAATTGGGCTTAGCATTAATGAGCGTCAATCTAAATTTATCATCCGGGCCGAAAATGTATGCCGATGCGCCCAGTGTCGTCAGGTTTTGAATGGTCAAAACCGGCATATCGGAAACCAATCCCAGGTCAAGGCCGGACGGCAGTCTACTATTGCCAACCAGCGAGTAGGTATAGGGCGGCCTGCCGCCGATGGCGGTGATCTAACCGTAGTAAGGTGCGCCCTGGACGGCATCGGGCAGACTCGGCGTGATGATGCTGACTATACTGCAATTATTGGCAGGGAGCTTGGCTGAAGGCGCGGCTGATATGGCTGTTGATGCTGAAGCGCTGGCCGTTTCAAATTTTTGATAACTCTTGAGACTACTGCTTCCCGGAGTAAGGGTACAGCCCGAAGCCAGGGTGAATTTTGCACCCGGGCTCTTGTTGACATTGACGGCCAGCCCGCCGGTTTGAGAATCAAAGTTACCGCTACAAACCAGCACTGTGGGAATACTGCCGGTGAAGTTCAGGGTTTTGCCTTTGGTTGAATTGGCGGCTACAGCGGCTGTTGAATTAATTGATTGTTGTATTTGTATACTACTTTCCGGGACGCATTCATTGCCTTCTTGGACATAGCCCGTACCGCAATCGCAACTTACCGTACCATCCGGCAGATCATAACAGATATTCGATCCTCCGCGAGGCCCAGGGGGTTCATATGGGGTGGCCGGATAGCAAGTAGTATCGCCAAATAAAAATCCTGATGTGCAATTCGGCGGCGCGTTTATGCAGTATCCTGTGGTGTCTAATCCGAATACCCCGTATACCGCCCCCGATTCACACTCGCATTCATTTGTGTTTGGGTTAACAACTTGTCTGCTACCGCAGGAATTAACACATTGCGTACCTGTAATATCCTTAACTTTCCCCGATGTCTGACATGCGTTATCACATTTATTAAGTACGATGTGGCCCCCGGGTATAGACTGTATTGTTTGATATACTAAATTTCCCGGAGGGCAGGTTTGACAGGAAGTAGTGCCACCAGGATTTGTTATGGGAATAGTCCCGCCCGTACATGCGTTCTGGCAAGAAGTAACACCATTGACGTCTTTTATTGCCGGCTTTCCTCCGGGACATTGTTTTTGGCAGGAATATATATCAAATTGCGGGTCATGAATAACAACCTGAGACGGGTCAGAACATACTAACGAACTGTAGATAACATCGCATTGTTTAGTTGGGATAGCTTGATCCGATTTCAATAAGCCCAGCACTGTCAGGTCATCCGCTGAAAAAGTATCGACTCCACTTTTAATATAAGGATACATGATGCTACTGGGATCACTTGAATGATCAAGCCCCATACAATGGCCTATTTCATGCGTCAATATTTCTGTAAAAATACCCGGATCTGATGCTGCAATATACCCCAGAGACGGCTTATAAAGATGAATAGTGCAAACATTCGTGCCATCTCTAAGAGCATTTGAATCAGCGTCAGCGGATCTATCATCGCCGAATATAGATACAGGATTAGCATCCAACCAGACAACATTTATATTGTTGCCATTATATGTCTCCGTGTAAGGAGGTCCTCCCGCCGCCGTAACTTTGTCTGCCGCGGCGTATGCTCCAGTATAATCCGCAGGCGATAATTGATCACATTTAAAGTAGGCATTGTCACAATTACTACTTAGCGTATAACTAGGAACATCCGCCATGCCATAAACTTTACCGTCAGCTGCTATTGTTACTCCCGAGGTTTCATCTCCGATATTGACCTTGCAAGTCTGACTCCAGGGTATACTTTTAATTCCTAAGAAAGTAGGAGTACCGATTGCTGTACTTGCGTTTTCAGATCGCAGATCCGCAACAAACGTACCATCGCTCTCTGTAACAAGATAGTTGACGCTCTCGCCATCGCTGGTCACTGATTCTTCAACCAAAAGCCCGGCGGCTTTTGCAATGCCAACTGCGGTGTTAGTATCCGGTGCATTTCTAAGCGCATCCAGAATCCCGGACATCTGTTGGCCGTTTTTATAAAAAACCAGCTTAGTTCCGTCGGCCAACAAAACCTCATAATTGCCATCCGGTAAAGCAGAGGCGGTAACGCCATTTAATTTTTTGTCTATGATATATTTGTAGGCCGCCGCTCCAGCCGAATTCACAATATGCAAAATCTGGCCGTTATAGAGAACTAGATACGAGGGGGCGCCGGCGGTTGGGTTATTGAAATTAACAATACTAAGACTGGCATAACTTACCGGAGCAGCCGGATCAAGCTGGCCCAGAGTGAAAGTAATTGGGTCTGTGGCCTTGCTACTGGGCGTTGATGAATAAGTTACTGCATAGTTTGTGACGAAATCAACTTGACCGGTGATTTGCGATGGTTTTCCGGCAGCGTCATTTGTTATACTGACATTCTTCAAATCAAGAGACCAGTAAAAATCGGGAGACGAGATACCATATAGCGTCTGGTTGTAAATGTTCAACCCTTTCGAAATCACTGCATTGCCGGCAATATAGTAAGTGCCACCGAGACCGTAAGAAAGTGGCGCCACGGAAGCTATTGAGACGATGCTACCATCGGCATTGGTCACAAAAGTAACAAAGCCGACATATCTTGTTAAAAATGTGGCAAAATATTCTCCGGCGGGTACGGGTCCGGTTATTTCGGTATGGAAGTTGAAGCCCCAGATTGGAGATGGTTTTTGTGGCAGACTTTGTAAATACATCTGGTTGACTGCAGTATATAGAGGAATATTCGGGGGACTGGAACGGGACGAATAAGGTTTTGTACTACCATCAGATTGTGGAATACCAACAGTGTTGTAGCGTTCCACTAACTGCTGGCCTTGGTAGGTGAAATCCCCTTGGACCTCTCCGTCCGGCAGGTAAACATAGCTAAGCAAATACTCATCCGGTACTCCGCTTACTACTACTCCGCTATCGCTGATTCTCGCGGCGGCGCCGAGAGTGAAAGAACCCTCTACATTCCAGGTGCCAGAAGTAGGCGTGAAAATGCCGGCAGCAATCGCAAAGTCGCCCGTGTCCTGGAATAGTCCGTTACCGCCGATGAAATGTCCGGCAATTTGGGCATAGTTAGCAAGCGTGATGTTCACTCCCTTAGCCTGTCTAAGAATGATCTGATTAGCCAGCAAGATACCTTTAATGTTGATGTCAACATTAATTATGGGAGAACAATTTTTCAGGCAATCGTACTCAAAGACGGCGACATCACTGAAATCAGGCGGCCGGCCATACAACCAGTTGGCGGGAGTGCTCCAGTTGGCATCGCCACCCTGGCCGGTCCAAACATCCGAGTTCACGCCCTGACCACCGGCTGGACCAACAGATCTGACAGGTATACCGGTTATTGCCGCTCTGCCGGAAACAATATCCAGGCCGATGGCTGCTCCTTTGCTGATATTTTGAGCTACAGTTTGATTAGTTGGCTGGCTTGATTGGCTGGGGCTGGCCGGCGTGGTCGGAAATGGCGGCGGCACAGGCACCGGAGATGGGCCAGGGCTTACTGTCGGACTCGGAACTGGAGATGCACCGGGGCTTGCCGTCGGGCTTGAGGTAAGAGAAGGCGAAGGAAAACTACCGCCTCCGCCTCCGCCTTGAT
>JBGQJN010000021.1:0-16200 GCA_041499075.1 Minisyncoccia bacterium
ACAAGTGGCCTGGATGGCCTGCCCGAGGCGCTTCTGATCGGCCGCCTAACCAAAATTGAATCCCCCACCGGCCAGCTCTTCAAAACCGTCACCGCCCATATGCTCTTTGATCTAGGATTAGGCCCGAATTTGTTTGTGATACTTAAGTAGCCGCCAACCCTTACCCCTTAAAAATTACAATTTAATTATTATCAAAATACTGATTCTCTCGGCTACATGCACACCTTTTGCTGGCCCTTCGGGATAGGCGCAAAACGCGTGCGTCTCCGCCGGAAATAACATCCTTTGTTTAGCAATTTGTGGAGTGATAAAAACCGCCGATTGGTATCGGCTTGTGTAAATTGTAATTTTTAAGGGGTTCTCTTTAGTTATTAAAAACAGAAAGCCCCGCACAGATGATGCGCCATGCGGGGCGATCTGCTTCGGGGCAAAAACTAGAGCATCCTCCACACCCGCGGCCAGGGCCAACTTCGTTATCACACGAAGCCAGCCAAACCAGCGTGGCTCTCTGGGTATGAGAGGGATCGTTTCGAGTATTTTCATTAGGCTCACCTCTACTTAAATTATACCATAATTAGCTATGCAAAGTCAATTTTAAGAATTACACTAAATGAATCTGAAAAAATTCATAATCTGGGTAATCACAATTTTCTTAATAGAACGTGTCTTGCAAACGCTGGGTTTACCGGTTACGCTCTTCCCTATTTTTGTTATCTGGCTAGCACTTAGGGGTGAAGACTTACTGCCGATTTCTTGGGTCATAATCTCCAGTCTGTTTTTTGATTTATTTTCCGGTTTTCCTTTTGGATTCGCGACTTTGGCAATTTTACTGGTTTGGCTTACCATATATCTGGTCGGCAAACGTCTAAACTTATATTCCAGTTCTATAATATCAAGGGTATTGTTTACTACGATATTCGTTATCGAGTATTTCGGAATAATATGGCTGATGATTAGATTGCATATATGAGTGATCTTGATAAATATAAAATTACGCGTTTTGAGGAAGAAAACTTGAGACCGGAGGAAACTTTAGCTGATGTTTCAAGCGAACATACTACCATAGAAAGACCTATAGGCCAGGGTGTTTTTACTTTGTTTTATGGCCTGATCGGAGTTGTCTTGCTTTTTTTTATTCTGAAGTCATTTCAGCTTGAGATTCTAAATGGCGCGCACTGGAAAGCCGTAGCCGACCAATCCAGTACTTCAAACTATCAGCTCTCACCGTTACGCGGAACAATTTACGATTCTACTGGTAAACCGCTGGTTGAGAATTTGCCTTCTTTTGACTTAATAGCCGTGCACTCTTATCTGCCGAAATTAGCTGATGATTTAGCACAGGAGGTTGACCAGCTATCTAAACTGACCGGCATAAACCAGGCTGATTTAGGTCAGCTTTTCAAACAAAATGAAAACCAGGCGATTTTTTCCATCCAAAAAGACATTCAGAAAGAAGAGATGATAAAAATTCAGACTCTGGCTCTTTCGGGTATATATGTTGCTGATAATTCACGCATAAATTACAAGGAAGGAGCGGCGGCGGCGCATTTGATAGGTTATACCGCACCGGTAAGCCAGGATGATCTGAAAAATGACGATTACTATCTGCTCAATGATCGCATCGGGAGACTCGGTCTTGAGTCGGAGTATGAACAATATCTACGCGGTGGCCATAGAATTTTGGGATTCCAAAATAACGGTAGTGAGATCAGTCAAAGTCCAATCGAATCAGGCAAAAACTTGTTTCTCAACGTTAATTCCGATGTCCAAGAGCATTTATATCAATCGTTGGTTTCTGTTTTCAACTCTGCTGGAGTCAAGCGCGGCGCAGCCATTGCGCAAGATCCTATTACTGGGGCCGTTTTAGGTCTGGTCAGTATGCCGGCATTTGATCCAAATGTTTTTGAGAACTCTTCTAACCAGGAAAATTCTCAAAAAATTTCCCAAATTTTGGCAAATACATCACAGCCGCTTTTAGATCGCGCTGTTTCCGGCCGTTACAGCCCGGGCTCGACAATTAAACCGCTTTTGGCTCTGGCCGGACTAAAAGAAGGCGTCGTTACACCCACTACAACGGTAAATGCCCTCGGCAGTATCAGCGTACGCAGTGAGGTTGATCCTAATGTTTTCTATACTTTCAGGGACTGGAAAGTCCACGGCTGGACGGATCTCAAAAAAGCCATCGCCGATTCGGTGGATGTCTATTTTTACTCTCTTGGCGGCGGCTATGGCAATATAAAAGGCCTGGGCATAAACAAAATTGTAACTTATCTAAAATCAATGCTGGCCGACAAAGCAACCGGTATTGATATATCGGGCGAAGTCAGCGGTTTTGTGCCAACACCAGAATGGAAAGAATCAGTAAAAGGCGAGCCGTGGTATATCGGCGACACTTATAACATCTCCATCGGCCAAGGCGACCTTCTTATCACTCCGACATGGCTCAATACCTATATCGGCTCAATTGCCAACGGCGGCAAAATTATGAAACCGTTCATAGTCAAAAAGATAACTAACCCCGACGGCACAATTGTCAAGACAACAGAACCGCAGATTTTAGCTGAAATTCCGTTTGATCAAAATACAATTGAGCTGGTCAGGCAGGGCATGAGACAAACAGTTTTGTCAGGCACGGCAACATTGCTGCAAGACGTGCCCGCGGCCTTGGCAGCTAAAACCGGTACTGCCCAAGTAACCGGCCGGGGATTCAATTCTCTTTTCAGCGTTTTTGGACCTTACGATAATCCGCAGATAACCCTTACGGTTCTGGTTGAAAACATTAATCAGAGCCAGGGATTAGCCATCAGGGTTGCAAATGATTTCTTAAAATGGTACTTTAGCGATTACCAGAAAAGCCTTACGAAATAGATACTGCCCGGTGGTTACTTAGTTGTCCACAACCGCTTACAAGACAGCCGGCAATTATGATATAATCCTTTGTTATGTTAACTATCCCCCATGCTCATAGAGTTTGGGGTTATTTAATAAAATGTACGTGCAACAATATTTAAGCCACGAAGGGCTTGAAAAATTAAAGAAAGAACTTGAAGAGCGTAAGGAAGAAATAAGAACCGAAATTACCCGTAAGATTTTGGCTGCCAAAGAGTTAGGTGATCTCTCGGAAAACGCCGAATACATAGAGGCTAAAGAGATGCAAAGCTTCAATGAGGGCAGGATCGTTGAACTGGAAGACACCATCAAAAACGCTCTTTTGATCGGACCGCATCAGAGACAGGAAATAATCAGTGTCGGTTCGACGGTACGTATTAAATCTGCACACGGCGAACAAAAATTCACTATTGTCGGCGCCGCGGAATCCAATCCTCTCAAAGGCTTCATTTCCAACGAGTCACCTCTGGGAATGGCATTTATCGGGCACCGAAAGAATGAGGATATAGAGGTCAAAACTCCGGCTGGCGTAGCCAAATACAAAATCTTGGAAATCATCTAGTCAGCTGCGTTATAGTACCTCTCTGGGACGTAAATTTCCCCAGCGAGTAAATTTACTCTTTTAAAGTTATGGATTTTGCTCGCAGTGGCGAATTATACTGCTCGCCCCGCCATGGCGGGGCGAGCTAACCATGCAATCCACAACTTCAAAAGCCCAACCGAGGCACTATCGCTCCGCTTATTAGGGCTTAGGTTGAGGTTAAGAGAAACGAGGAAAAGATAAATTATGTCTACACTGAAAGAACAAATAGAGGCAGTATTAGATTTGTCAATTTGCAATAAAGGGGTCTGTAGTTACTGGTTAAAAAGACTGGAGAACAGTGAACTTACAAGAGATGAAAATCCGATAAGCCATTTTTGCTGCTATTTTCTACCTTATAACTCTGCGAATCAACAAGTCTTTATCGTCCATCACAAAAAATCCGGTCTCTGGTTAGCTCCAGGCGGCCACATAGATAAAGGAGAAGAATTGATGCAAACATTAAACAGAGAGATCAAAGAGGAACTTGGCGTAAAGAACAAGATTAAGGATAAGATAAAGCCATTTTTGCTTACAATTACGCCAATTAGTAATCCCGTTCAACCCTGCAAAGAACATCTTGATATCTGGTATCGTTTTCCAACAAACGGTTCCGAATTCAATGTTGATCCTAGGGAATTTCATGAAACAAGGTGGGTAACAATAGATGAGGCAAAAAAAATTGTAACTGATCCTCCTAACATAGAGGCGCTGAATAAAATTGAAAAATTATTTGATAATCAAAATTAAAAAGCCCTTGTGGGCTTTTTAATTTTGGAGAAATTTTATACTTAAAAAAGAATATAAAGACTAGTACTGGCGGCCGAGGCTTTGGACGAAAGCGCGCGCTTGAGCTTCAAAGCTTGGGTCAAGCTGGGTAGCCTTATGCGCTTCACTCACGGCTTGATCAATATTGCCTACCGTAGCATAAGCCGCCGCCAATGAGGCATGATATTGAGCATTGGCAGGTTTAATCTTGATGAGGTTTTCATAGGTACGGATGATTTTGGGGTAATCCTGCATTTTGATATAGATACCAAGCAATTTTATTAAATCAGCTTCAGCAAACTGATAACCAAGCTTATCGGCTTGATCGACTGCGACAAGACCTTTCTGCGTATCTCCTACCTCAAGATAGGTTGCGGCCAGATACCAATATGTCAAAGCGACATCTGGATTCAGTTGGGCCGCTTCGTTAAAATACTTGATAGCTGAAGCATAATCTTTTTTATTGAGATAATCTTGGGCAATCTCATAATAAGTTCTGACGAAAGTTGGTGAGATTTCAAGAGCTTTCATGGAATTTTGCAACGCCAGATCATTAAATGGCGATTTCGGATCACTTTTACCTAAAGATACGTAAAGGCGTGAAATATAAAGATACGGCAAATAGTCATCTTTGTTTTCATCAGCATTTTTCTGGACTTCTGTAATTGCTAAAATAACAGCATCCAATTCTTTTTGGTTCAAAGTCGTCTTACTGCTGATATATTGCAGGATAAATTCAGCGTAACGGTCACGATAATCATATTTACCCGGCACATCATAAGACATGGACTCTTTGAACTTGGCCAGCGCTCCGTCAAAATCATTAGCCCAAGAGGCAACGATACCCCGAGTATTGGCGTAGTTGGCTTCAGATGCACGGACATTAGTCCAGTAAATAAGAAATCCGGCTCCGCCCAACAATATAATCATCAGAGTCTGAAAACTCAGGCCTAGCTTGTGACTGACGGCCGTCTTGGAATTACTGGCAGAGACCGAAGAAGATTCGGCCGGAAAGCTAGTCAGCCAGGTTGCAAATCCGAATATAGTGAAAAATACGATAAAGTTGGCCGAGGTATCGAAAATAAATGAATTATGAATAATATACGCTGTAATCAGTGCAACTAAACCCATGCCTATTTTGGCATTGGGGCCACCGCCTTTGATGATTTTTAGCCAAAGTAAACGATAAGCCAGAACAAACATTCCCAGATATACAATAAAAGTGAGTGCGCCCATCGTCACCAAAACTTCCACAAACATATTATGCGCCCGGTCAAAGAGAGTCTCCGAGCCTATGCCATTAAAAAATTTGGGATTGAAATGCCTCGAGAAAGGCACGTCAAAATTCTCCGGACCCCAGCCAAAAAGTATCGTCTTGGCAGATTCTTCCCAGCCCTGGATACCCGCATGCCAAGCCCAAAATCTTGTTTGGACGGTCATGGTACTGGGCGAAATACTCGTGATACGGCTAAGATAGTTCGAATTTTTAACAAAACTTGAGTCCTTGAAAGCAAAAGCGAAGATCAAGAATAGAACAAAAATACCGATCAAAGAAAGAACAGCCTGTTTGGCTCTACGAGAATTTAAAACAAAGGCGTAAAGAAACACGAATACGAAAAGTCCGGCGAACAAACCCAAAATTGATCCTCTGACTGCCGTCATCATTATGGCGATGCCATTGATAAGCGCCGCGATCAATAAATATCCTTTAAGTTTTGGCTTAATCCAGGACGAAATCGCCAACGTTAAAGCTGTAAAAAGAGTAACTACCTGGTAACCGGCAAACAGTGCCGCGTTACCTATTGTACCGAATATCCTTGCCCGATCACCCGAACCGAGAAAAAAACTGAGGTTAGTTTTTTGGCCGAAACCATAGATCGCCGAGAGAACACCGACGAAAATCATGAGTTCAAGCAATCGCGTCCAATCTTCTCGAGTTTTGAAAATAGAAATAAGAATCACAAAATAGATAAGATAATGGATAAAACTCCACAGCCCGCCCATACGTTCAAGTGAACCCCAAAAACTCAAATACGGGTTGATGCTGGTCACGGTTGTGATTCCGAAAAATAAAGTGAAGAGAGCAAATACAATTAAAAATGGGTGTTTCTGGGGCAGCCATTTCCGATCTTTGAGCACTAAAATCAAATAGAAAACCAATAAAATCTCTATTATACTCCGGAATATGACGACTTTGCCAAAATGAAACGGTGAAATGAATTGAGAAAAAATGATCAGCGGCACAAATGCCGCTACGTAAATCCCCCATTTCAAAACCTTGACCAGCCAGATTGTTTTCTCTTGTTTTATCGCGTGATTATCCACCCAATGATAATAGCACAAAATAAGCAGTAAAATCAAAAAGTGGGCAACACCCTTGCGAAGTTAAAGCTAATTCCTGTAAAATTAAACCATGAAATTCAAGTGGCCAATTATTGTTTTTGTAATCAGCGGTATTTTTCTTGGTATTGTTTTAATACGCGGTGTTGAGACCTTTGACGATACTAGTATCTATTTAAGCGCGATACAGCAGATTGAACACAAGACACCGATATACCAAGAAAAGCAATACATAGCTCAGGTTATTCCCTTGCTTACCAATCCTGCGACTATCATTTTATCCGTCGTTATCGGCGGCATATTCAATTCCGAACTGACCGGGCTGGCGATAATTAATATAATTTTCTACATTTTAACAGCTTTTGTTTTTTATAATCTAGCCCTACTGATTTTAAAAAATAACCGCGATGCCATCATCGCCTTGATATTCCTCGCCGGCAGCTACTCCATACTGCGTTTTGGTCCGGGCGCTTACCTGGTTGATATGCCCGGCTGGTTTTTCTATATTCTGGCTCTTTTCCTATCGATAAGATTCTTCTATTCCCAGGAAGAAAAGTTCGCTTATCTGGCCGGATTCACCTCAATGATCGGCCTATTTTTCAAAGAATACGGCGGTATCGGGATTTTGACCTTGGTCGTTCTGATATTCCTTTCACCATTGGCGCTAAGAAAAAAGTTTGCTCTGGCAATTAAATCATGTTCATTTTTATTCGTAAATCTCGGCTACCACATCTGGGCTTATATTTCTCACGGCTACCTGTATTTTCACAGGTACGGAACTATCTTAAAAAATTTCGCGCCCCACCAGACAGTTTTCCGCACGATAAAAGTTCTTGGCTATCTGTTCCATATCGGCTGGCCGATTGCTTTGGTGGGATTATGGGAAGGTCTGTCTAAAAAGTTCGAAAACATACAAGACCATAAAAAAATATTTCTGGGCATACTGCCATCGGCTGTAGTTTTCCTCGCCTACCCGGCCTACGACCAAAGGATAGCTTTCATCGGCGTGCCGCTACTCTCGCTCCTTGCCGCTATGGGCTTGAAAAAAATAAGCTCTAGGGCTATCATCTATCTGATTATGACTTTTTACGTAATAGTAAGCTTTTTCTTGTTGCATAAGCTTTCTCTGCCTACCTAATGGTATTTCTACCCGATGAAGATTATCTTAAATGTCTTAAATCATTGCCGATAGCAGCGGCTGATATTGTAATACTGAACCCGAAAAAAACCAAAGTATTACTATTTAAACGCAAAAATGAACCTGCCAAAGGATTGTTTTATACGCCCGGCGGCAGAATTCTTAAAAACGAAAAAAATGAGAAAGCCGCCGCGCGCAAAATGAAAGAGGAGCTAGGTCTGAAAGTTGATTCAAAAAAATTAATTTTTAGCGGGGTCCAGGATGAATTTTTTTCCAATTCCGCCTTCAAAGCCACCGGCTCGCATATTATAGATATTTTTTTCAGTTTTATACTGCCGGAAAATATCAAACCCACTTTAGATTTTCAGCATTCCGTTTATAAATGGTTCCGCGTTGACAGTCCGCTTATGCATCCTTACATAAAACGAAAAGTAAAGGCCGCGTTGCGGACTCTGCCCTGAATATGATCAAGCTAATCAAAACGACATTTTATGACGAGAAGCTGACCAAAGAAGCTTTGGTTAAGTTCATAAATTCCGCTAAACAATTAAGCTTCGGCCAAGAATGTGTAAAATTTGAAAAAAATTTCGCTAAATATCAAGGCAGGAAACATTGTGTTTTTTTTAATAGCGGCAGTTTCGCCAATCTTGCCGTCTTTCAAGCTCTTTTAAACTTGGGACGCATAAAAAAAGAAGACCGAGTCGGTTTTTCGGCATTAACCTGGTCAACAAATGTGATGCCTTTAATCCAACTGGGTCTTTCGCCAGCGCCGGTAGATATAGAGTTAAACACCCTTAATGTTTCGAGTAAAAAACTTATAGAAACCATGAAAACTGCGCCGCTGAAAGTAATGTTTATTACCAATCTTCTGGGGCTTTGCGACGATATCGACAAAATCAAAGAAATCTGTGCTTCTCGCGGCACAATACTGGTTGAAGACAACTGCGAAGCGCTGGGCACTATTTATAAAGGCAAGAAACTCGGTAACTTCGGGCTGGCAAGCACTTTTTCTTTTTTTGTAGGACATCATATGTCAACCATTGAAGGCGGTGCCGTCTGTACGGATGATGACGATCTCGCTAATATGTTGCGTCTTGTACGAGCGCATGGTTGGGACAGAAACCTTGAACCTGCCCAGCAAAAAGTACTGAGAGATAAGCACGGAGCTAATAGTTTCTACGCCAAATATACTTTTTATGATTTGGGTTACAATACTCGCCCAACCGAGATTGCCGGCTTCATTGCCAGTCTAGAGCTTAAAAATATCAAAAAAATACTTGGATCTAGAAACAAAAACTTTTTAAGAATAGCACCCCTTCTTTACGGCGCTACAGAGAAATATGTACCCATAAAATTTGACCATATAGATTTCGTATCCAGTTTTGCCATCCCAGTTATTTGCCGTTCCAAAAAAATACATGATGAACTTGTCAAAAAGTGCCATAATAAAATAGAAATCAGACCTATTGTCGGCGGCGATATGACCAGACAGCCGTTTTTTAAGAAATATCTGCCCATGGTTGCCAAATCATTTAAAAATAGCAACTCCCAGATAATCCATGAGCGCGGACTTTACTTCGGCAATAATCCCCAATTAAGCAATAAAGAAATATCACAAATTTTAAATGTTTTCGCTTAAAAATAAAAAAATTTTACTGACCGGCGGAAATGGCTTTTTGGGCGGTTATGTTGTCAGGAAACTTGTTAAAAGGGGTGTGAATAAAAATAATATTTTGATACCACGCTCCCAGAAACACGATTTAAGAAAACGGTCAGTTTGCGATCAATTAGTCAAAGATATTGATATTGTCATCCACCTGGCTGCAAAAGTTGGCGGCATTCAGTTTAACCGAGAACATTCAGCTGAAGTATTCTATGATAACGCGGCTATGGCCTTGAACTTGCTAGATGCAGCTTATCAAGCGGGCGTTGAAAAATTTGTAGGTATCGGCAGCGTCTGTTCTTACCCCAAATTTACCCCGCAGCCGTTCAGAGAAAAAAATCTCTGGAACGGCTATCCCGAAGAGAGTAACGCCCCTTACGGCTTAGCCAAGAAAATGATGCTGGTCCAATCGCAAGCTTATAACGCGCAATACGGTTTTAACGCCGTTCATCTTTTATTGGTAAACCTTTACGGCCCAGGTGACAATTTTAACCCGGAAAGTTCACATGTCATCGCCGCCCTTATCAAAAAAGTTTATGAAGCCAAAAAACAGAATAAAAAATATCTGGAGGCCTGGGGCACAGGTAAGGCCACTCGTGAGTTTCTCTATGCCGAAGATGCCGCTGAAGGCATCGTCTTGGCCGCAGAAAAATACAATAAACCCGAACCAGTAAATATCGGCTCGGGCATGGAAGTCTCCATCAAAAAACTCATCCAGATGATCTGCCACCTAATGAATTACAAAAATGAGATCCTCTGGGACACTTCCAAGCCGGATGGCCAGCCACGCCGAATTCTTGATACATCAAAAGCCAAAAAAGAGTTCGGTTTTACTGCCAAAACTGAGCTAGTAAGCGGCTTGAAAAAAACCATTAAATGGTATGAGGACAACCTTAGTCATCTTGACCCGCAATGAGATAGAGGGCGTGCGGGCTCTTTTCGACAAGATTCCATTTTCTCAAGTGGATGAAAGTTTTGTCGTGGATTATAAATCTTCGGACGGAACCGCCGAGTTTTTCAAGGAAAGGGGTATCAGGGTCATCCATCAGGAAAAACGGGGTCGCGGAGAAGCTTTCCGATTGGCAATCGAAATCGCCTCGGGCCAAGCCATATGTTTTTTCAGCCCGGATGGCAACGAAAATCCGGACGACATCCCAAAGCTTCTTGATTTAATAACGGCCGGCTATGACTTGGGGATTGCTTCTCGTTTTTTACCAGGAGCCAAAAATGAGGAGTCGGACAAGTTCTTACATCTAAGGTTGTGGGCTAACAGGGCCTTTACTTTCACCGCCAATATTTTTTTCAACGGCAATATGAGCGACAGCATTAACGGTTTTCGGGCGGTTAACAAACTAAGCTTTCAAAAATTAAAGGTTGATGCCGAAGGCTTTGCAATTGAATACCAGATGTCAATCAGGGCTATGAAATTAAAACAAAAAATCAAAGAAGTACCTACGATTGAGAACACTCGCATCGGCGGCCAAAGTACCGCAAGCTCCCTTCCCACCGGTTTGATATTTCTCCGACTGCTCTGGCGTGAGCTTTGGCTAGGTAAAAATTTCTGATGTATATAAAATAAATAACTTGCTACAAAAATCTCCCAGCCAATAATATCACCCCTATCAGCATAACTAGACCGGCATAAAGTATGGTGTAATTCAAAGCTACCGGCTTATCTTTATAAACTAACTCGATATTCCCCTGGCCCTTAGGTACAACTATGCCCACAAACGCATAATCACTCTCAATTATCTGCATGGGCTTAATGGAACCAGCGCTTGTCCAAATGGCCTGCCAATGCTTGTTATAAGTCAGCGGCAAGGTCAAAATACCCGATCCTGATACCTGCACCTGAATCAGCCGGTAACCGTCGGCTCTTTTAATAATCTCAAATGTTGAATTTACTTTTTTATTACCACCGTCATTCGGTAATGATACTGCTTGATTTACAACCGCCCGCTCATCTATATTCCAGTTTTGATTTTCAAAAATATATTGCAGCTGCTGTAGTCTTTCGTTTATGACTATAGCATCGGCTGCAAAAGACATCTGGGGCACGGGCGTTTTGCTTCTCCACAAGGACAGGCCATCCGCTTGCGTAAGTTTTTCCCAGTTTTTGTCATTAATCACGAGGTCTTCTGATCCTATTATTGCATCTACGCCGAGTAACCTGAAATATCTTTGCGTGGCTTCGCTTAATTTAATTTTCGAAGCGGGCGTCATAAGCGGCGGCGAGGCAACTTCTAAATAGTCGGCTGACTTTATTAAGCTGGCAAATGACCGAGAAGGATTCTTGTCACCTTCAAATATTAAACTATGATACTGGTATAACTCATCATAATCTTTAAAAAGCGGGTTGCGGTCACCGGTGATTGTTTCTAAGCCTAAATAATCCGGACCATTAGGGTGCGTTGTCTGGCCGGCCTGAGTTTGTATAACAGCCACACGGTTGATATCGGAATACTTCTCCAACTCTTTTTGAAAAGTAGTCTCCGGGAAGTACAGACTGCTTGGATGAATTTCTAAAACCTTGGTCGGGACACCTAGGAAAAGACGCGATATATTGGGTAATATCAGACTGGCCGATATTAATATTATAGCCAGAAGTTTTTTGCGCCCAAAGTTATGCTTGCTATTAAGCAGATAGAAGCCGATTATAAAAATAATTGAGCATATACTGCCATAGAAAGCCTCCAAAAGAAATTGGTCATGTTTTTGATTACGAAAAACTATCAGGACGGAAGAAATAATTATGACGTAACCGAAGACCAGATAAATAAAAAATTTTGCTTTATGCCCCAAAACTATGGCACTACTGAACAACCCCCGTAATGCATATACCGCCGCAAGAGTTGCCAAAAGAAAAAATATGTTTGACGCGCGAATTGAAGTCTCGCTGCGGAAAGGGCCGGGCAATAGACTCAATAAAAATTGCAAGTAGCCGGCAAAATACAAAAGCCAGAAAATAGCGATCAGAACATAGCCCCGGTATTTCTTAAATAAGGCCGTTGCTCCAATAAAAAAGAGGACGAGAAAAGCCAGCCCTGGGCTAAAGGTGCCGACGGTTACCGCTCCAAAATCTTCGTAGCCAAACTTATTTCCGAAAATAAGAGCGACGAGTTTGCGATCGGCCTTAACCGGTTCTTGGCCGATCCAGCCGAGAGGATCAATGCTGTAGTCTTTGTGTTTGATCAATTCACTGAGGCTTAAATTGTTGCCTAGTTTATTGGACGCCAGCAGAAAAGAAGCATGCCCTTCAAGAAAGAAGTTTAAAAACATCACGGCAATCAAGAAGAGTACGCTGCTGGCAGCCCAGAGAATTAAAAATCTTTTTTTGTTATCGCAGTTAAAATAAATGAAACCTAGTAAGACAAAACTTAACGCCGCATACAAATAGAACTGATAAATGGCGGAAAGCAGTATTAAAAGTGAGCCACCGAAAACCAGAAATATAAAAAGACGTTTTCTATTAAATTTGTAAAACTGCAGCATACCAAGAACTATGAGTTCGAAACCGATAAGAACCATATTGAAGGACTCGAACAATGAAACATAAGCTGGCGTAATACTAAGCAAACCGAAAATAATGGCGTACCAGGAACTAAAATCCAGGGATCTGGCTATCAAATAGCCGATGGTAAAACCGACAAAAATCAAAATGAGGGTGGTAAAATCATTGCTGGAAGTAGCTGGCAAAAAATAACTGAAAAGACTCTGCAAAGAATAACGGTTAGCTGAATAGGCATCGGCAATTGGATAGCCATTCATAATCCTTTCGCTGTAGCTTTGCTGATAAGGATTGGCCTTGAGATAATCAAGTTCTGTGGCCGTAAAGTTATTTTCAAAAATATCGTCGCCAGAACGGTATTGGCTGCAATCAAGTTTGGGATTAAGCGCCTTCCACGGGTAATAATTGCGGCAATAAATCTGATCTACCGGCAGAAAAGTGAGTCCGCCAAAATACATAAAAACCCCGATGGCTATTAGGATAAGAAAAAATAAAATCAGATATTTTGTTTCTCTAGCGGAGATCATTAGAATTTTTCAATTGAAAAACGTATTTGAGCGTGCGGCGAATTGTTTTGATTCTGCCTTTGAAATCAGGTGCTGATTTGGACTCACCGTGAAGACGCTTCTTGAATTCAACCGGCACCTCTAGAATTTGATAACCGCGACTCTTTGCCAAACAAAGCCAGTAAAGATCAAGCGAGAAATCATGTGGCGGATTTTTCATCAGTTCGTAGAAGCCCCTATCGAAAAGTTTGGGCTGGGCATTGACATCAAACAGTCTTTTACCGAGAACGGCTGAAGCAATAATACCCATTCCGGCCGTAAGAAGCCACTCGCTGAATTTGCGTTTTACCCGCTTGCCCTTAACTACCCTCTTGCCGCCATTTGAAATAAATAATTCATAAGCTTTAACGACATCTTCTGGATCGGTCTGGAGGTCGGCATGAGTCCAGGCCAAGATATCTCCCCTGGCCTCTTTTAAGCCCGTAAGCAACGCTCCGCCGTAACCAATATTTTGATGATAGCTTATAAGCTGCGCGAAATTATATTCCGGTTTCAGAAGCTCCAGTTCAAAAACTTCTTTGGTGCCATCTTTGGAACCATCATCTACGATTATTAGTTCGAACGGTAACTTTTCGTGGACAAACTTAAAACGCTCCAAAATATGCGGAGCGTTATTAGATTCATTATAACAAGGAATTACAATTGAAAGTCTGGCATTATTCATTTCTTGGCCGGGGCGAAATAAGCTTTCCAGTACTCATATGTTCTCAACTCATCAGGCGTACCCCAGGAAATGAATTTATCTATTTCAAAAACTTTCACCCTCAACCCACGGGCAACAAGAACATTGGTACATTCGTCCAGAGAAAATTCCGGTCCGCTTTTGATATCTTTGGCCATCATTTCTTTAACGCTATCAAAACAATGCCGCGCTTGTTTATAGGTGAAATAAGCTACAACGGCATGATCTTTCAAGGGGTTATTGCTTAAAAGAACCTTATAGAGAACCCTCCTGACATAACCCTTCTGGTCAATCTCTATCCAGCCGAAAGCAGTCGGCTTAATCTCCACGTAGGGATAATTCCTGAATGACCAAATTAAAGCATCGGCAGTAGGATCATTGCTGGCATCTTCAAATTTTTGCTTATCATAAGTAGGACCGGCATCACAGCTTCCGATTGTCAAAATAGAGTCGGGATCAATGACTCGCTCCGCCTGAAGGGCGCTGTGCGCCTGGCCTTGCAGTGGCTCTGTCTGGGTTACTATTTCACTTTTGGGAAAATATCTCTCGAGCAGGTCATTTATCCTATAATCCCTGACGTAATCTCCAGAAACCACAAAAACCTCCTGATCACAAGGCGGCAAGCTGCGAGCGGCAGCCACTACCATAGGCAGTCCATCAACTTCAATCAATGGTTTGGGCAATTTGTAGCCAGCATCGGCGAATCTTTTACCTTTTCCGGCAAGTAGAATTAGATTGATTTTCATAGGTTTCTCTTTTTAAACTTTAGTAAAGTTAGTAAGAAAGTCAAGAGATGCTGTGACAATTACTCTATCTATTGTCAGCAACATTTCCCATCTTTTCCCCCTAATTGTTAAGATACACCAGCGCAACGAGAGATTAGCATACATTTTAAGGTTCAGTAAATTTTAGGAATCACCACAGATGAGCATAATCCCAATCAACCATAACTGCGTCCGGCTCAAAGCTAAGCGCTTTCATCCGGTCACGATAAGGAACAATATCATACGGTCGACCCCAGGGCTCGGGAGAAACTAGACAGGTCTTGAAGCCAGCCAGCTTTTGAATGGTCTTCTTATCTAGAGGCAATGTCGTGGCGGTATCAATCCAGGCCCAGTCAACCAACCCTCGATATTTAAGCATATTCTCTATCGGCTCAAACTCACTGTACCTAACGGCAATATTCCTGAAACCAGCCCGTGATGCCTTATAAAGATACGGTGATTCTACATCCAGCAAAAAATAATTTTTAATTTTAAATTTTTTCGCTAAATCAATCACCCGCTGCTCTATTCCTGCTTCTTTAATGTTAAAGATGATGAAGGCATGTTTGTAATACGCCAAGTACTTCTCCAGATTTTCGCCGCCGACTAAAGGTTCGTGGTTTAAAACCAACTTGTTGCCGTAGCCACGGACATCAATCTCAACTCCATAATGAGCCGGGATTTTTTTGAGCTCCTTCAACGCATTGACTCTGTGAATTATCTTAAGCATCTTTTACGAAAATATCCTGCCAATACTGATACTGGCGATAATCCTCGGGCGCACCTAAAGAAATAAATTTCTCTGTCTCGAAAACCAGAGACTTCAGGCCAGCTTTTTTCATAAGATTATACATCAAGCTGACATAATATTCGCCGTGGGCATGTATTTTCATTTTTATCAATTCCCGGCCGAACTTCAGAACATGGCCCCATTTTTTAAAATAGTAGGTGCCCGTAGAAGCATGTTCTTGCATCCGGTTATCGGTAAAACTTGCTTTCTCGCGTAAATCTACCAATTCATTGCGGCTATTAACTTTCATATAGGCAAAGTAGGTGTCACCCAAAGACGCCGGATGAAAACCCTTAAATGAAGCCAGTCCACCGTCATAACCTCCCACCTTTAGTGTTTGTAAAAATTTACGATAATTCCAAGAAATGAGAACATCGCAATAGTTCACCAGTACTTCCTCGTCCGGCGGTATGGCATCCTTAATCTTGAGCAAAGAATAAACTGGCCCTAGGTTATGCCGAGGAATAACCAGGATTTTTTTGTTTATTTTGAGGGTATTTAAAAATTTGGAC
>JBGQJN010000022.1:0-15733 GCA_041499075.1 Minisyncoccia bacterium
CCAACTAGCCCTTTGTCTGCTCACCGTCCGTCCTCGCAAGAACATGGCGGAAGGGGGGTGTGGGGGGAATTCCGCCGTGTTCTTGCAAAAAATAGAGGCCAGACCCACCGCCTTGCTTGTCAAAGTAAAGCACCACAGAAAAATACTCTTTTCATTAAGAGAAGAAAAAATCCGGCGAGCGCAAAATGAAAAGAGCAAAGAGTATTTTTCTGTGGTGCGGCAAGCGTTAGGGAGCGGCGGCGGGGCGGCTTCCATTGGTCAGAGATTTTTGATAAAGTAGGTTCTAGCGCAGTCGTAAATATACTCCGAGTCATACTCGGCTGCGCCCGAGGATGACGAGAACCAAGTTGGACTTGGCCCATCGTCTCTGTTATATAAATATAAAATAATCATTTGAGTTGCGAAGTCTGACTTCGCAACGACTTAGTTATGGAAAAGTATTACGTTTATATACTTTTATCTACTACGGATAACAAACTATATACTGGGTTTACCACAAATCTAAAGAAGCGACTCCAAGAACACGCAAGAGGCGGAGTTAAATCTACTCAAAATCGCAGACCACTCAAACTAATCCATTACGAATACTTTATCAACGAAGAAGATGCCAGAGCTAGAGAAGTATTTCTAAAGAGTGGTTTTGGAAGAAATCAGATGAAACAAGCATTGAAAAGAACCCTCATAAAATAATTCAGTAAATGCTGAGTTATTTTTGTTACGGGAGAAGTAGGTTAGAACTCTTTTAACATTGACAATAGCCGTGAATATGTATATAATGAATTATCTTTAATAACTGGAGGCTCGGATGCCTGAACTAAAATCTTGGGGAGAGAGATATGATTCAAGTTTTGAACATTCTGCAGACACACACTGCCCCAGTTGTTTTCATCAACTTTTGGGGTGGGGAAAGGACCATCAACTTTTACCTCAAGGATATGTTACTTTTTTGATAGGATTCAGCATTGATTGCCCTAATTCGGGCAGAGAGGGTAGAATAGGGGCTTTCATCGTTGAGTGCCAGGGTTGCTTTGAAAAATACTGGTTCCATGCAAGCAAACAACAAATTGAGACCTGTAAAAAACTTGGTAAGTGGCCGAAAGATTAACCCGCCGATTTAATTATCGGCTTTTTAATTGATTTTCGCCGCCTCAAATGTTAAGCTGGGAAAAAATAATCTTTATTGGACTCCCAATAGGTTCTGACATCATCCACTATCCTGCTCAAATCAAAACCCATCTCTAGGATGGGCGATTGTATGCATTGCGGCTCAGCCCGAAATTATCGGGGATTATTGTACCGTCGGCTTGGATTATGAAGGGGAATGGGCGCTCATTAATTATTTCGTATTCTCTGCCGCGAAAACATACTCTGCTGTAGAATCTCTTTGGTAAGCTAAGGAATTTTTGAAAATCTAGGATTCTCGCACCCTTAGATATTAAATACTCCATTCTAATAGGGTGAACTCTGCACGGCTTCCATCCTATAAAATCCATAATATAAACCTCCAGTTGCTATTTAAAAATTACTGGAAATAAGTTAACATAATTCTAGGAAACGGTAAATAAATGCCGGAGTAGTCCAAGGGTGGAGTCCCTAGGTCGCAAAGCGACAGGGATCCCGGCGATAAAATCGCCTAGGGACAACACTTTCGCCCCGCACCTTTTTATGCCACCCTAGCTCAATGGTAGAGCAACGGTATCGTAAACCGTAGGTTGTCGGTTCAAATCCGACGGGTGGCTCAAGTATAAAAGGTACGGGGTAAATGCCACTCAGGCCGTGAGTCCCTAGGCCATATTTAAAATGTTTTTTCTATACATATTACAAAGCTTGAATGACAAATGGGCGTATGTAGGTGTTACGAATAATTTACAAAGGAGATTAGACGAACACAACAAAGGATATGTTCGTTCAACAAAAAATAAACGCCCGTTTGCTCTTGCGCATAAAGAAGGGTTTTTTGTATTATCAGAAGCCAGGAAGCGTGAATGGTTTTTGAAGTGTACTCCGCAAGGCGGTAAAGAAAAAAGAAACATTTTAAATATGGCCGGGATGGCGGCCCGCAGGGCCTAGCCATTCGAGTCTCACCTCCGGCTCCAACCCACCGATCCACATCTTCAGAGAGAGGGTGTCAATGTCAGTATGTTGATATGATTTTGCCGTTCACTAATAGACTATGAGAAGCTATAAATAAAAAATAACTGATATGCTGACTCAATAAACATTATTAAACCTTAATAATGATATCTATAAAATTGAATAAAACTTATCAAAAGCGGGACCCATGGGTTCCCGCTTTTGATAAAACTCGGCATGGTAATCTGCTGTATAGACATACTTTGTAATTCTAGTTCCGTTTAGAAAATAGATGGCTTAAGCCGTGCTATAATTAAGTATCAATTACAACAATCAAATGGCTAGACCAAGAAAGCGAAAGAAGCAGAGTTTTACGCTCAAAAAATATCGTCATTTTTTGGTTTTGTTTTTGTTCGTATTCTTCATTTTTTTCAGTTCCAATCTATCCTATGCCTCTCAAGGGTCTGTATCTTTCTTCAATCCTTTCACTTCTGCTTTAGCCAGTATCGGTTCGATTTATGATTCAACTTCAGGCTGGCTGGTCAATTTGTTCCAGGGTACCTATCATGCCGTCAATTCTATTTTTAATAATAATACAATTAGCGGGCCCAACACTACGGTCATACCTTCTGCCAGTTCTCCGCCGGCTGGCGGACAAACGGGACCCTCCCCTACAATTACGAACGTTTCTAACATTACCCGAATTGTCAGTGGCGTCCTAGACCAGAGCCTCATCAAAGATCTGGTCAAACAGTTTTTCAATGAAGAAAAATCTTTGTTGGTTCCGCTTAGTCTTATTTCAATCCAAGGTTCATTCAGCGACTTAAATCAAAAACTTGCCGATCTTACCCAAAGAGTTAACCAAATCCCTCCACCGCTTCAATACTCCGGTAGCGGCGGAGGAAACACTGCAGTTACTGTCGGTAGTAGCAATACGAATTTCACCGGCTCAAGTCTGACTGTGGGTGATACCCAAATTAACAGCGGTTCAATCGGAACTTCGTCCGGAGATCTGACCATAAGTTCTGCTGACGGCACTCTAGTTTTTGTAGGTTCAACTTCTTTTGACGGCATAGCTTATGTCTGGCCGTTAGCCGACGGGTCGTCCGGCCAGGTATTAAAGACAAACGGTTCCGGCGGACTATCTTGGAATACTGTATCTGGTAGCGGCGGCACCGGAACTTTTGAAGTAAGAGAATACCCCGGCGGATCTAAACTAAGTAATATCTCGTCCCTATCCTTTAACGCCGGTGCTTTTAATGTGTCAGCTTCCGGCTCCAATGATGTTTCCATAAAACTGGATTATGCCAACGGTCCCGCCTCACGTTCCATTGCCCAAGCCATATCCGGCGCTTGGTCTTTCTCCGGCGGCGTCTCTCTGTCATCTAACTTTGAGATAACCAACAACTCCAAATTAGGCATTAACTCCGGCGGTTCAACTAATACTTCGCTGGAAGTCGGTGGCACGGCTTCAATTTCAGGTGTTTTAACTCTGGGCGGTACTACCGGCGGCATTATCAGACCAGGCGCCAATTCAACCACTGCTCTACAATTCCAGAACACCTTCGGTAACGTAACCCCCCTGGATATTGACACTAACAATAGCCGAGTCGGCATAAACACGACTGCACCAACGCAGGCATTAAGCGTTGTTGGAAATATCTCGAATATTACAACTACCGGCACAACCCTTTCTAAAGTTGGTACGGCGGTGGTCACTAATCCTTTTGGCGCTCCGGAGTCCATCTATGTTTCCGGACATTATGCCTATACGGCCAATTCCAACGATGGTACCATTTCTGTGATTGACGTCTCCCAGCCCACCGCGCCTGTCAAGATTGCAAGCGCTCCGGTCGGTGATGGTCCCATTTCCATTTACGTCTCCGGCCACTATGCATATACAGTCAATACAGGTGACAGTACTATTTCAGTGGTTGATGTTTCCAATCCCTTTGCGCCGGTCCAAATTGCAACTGCAAACGTAGGATTTGAGCCATTATCCATTTACGTCTCCGGCCGCTATGCTTATGTCGCCAATTATGGCGATAGTAACATTTCCGTGCTTGATATATCCAATCCTTCGGTTCCCGTGCAAGTTGCCGTTACTCCAGTTGGCGCCAATCCTCGGTCTATCTTCGTCTCCGGCCACTATGCATACACAGCCAATTCTGGCGACAGTACCATCTCCGTTATTGATATTTCCAATCCCTTTGCCCCAGTCCAGGTCGGCAATACTGGGGTTGGAGGTGATAGCCCGTATTCAGTCTATGTTTCCGGCCGCTACGCTTACACGGCCAATTTCGGCGATAATACCATTTCAGTAATTGATATTTCAAATCCTTCTGGCCCGGCGGAGATCACTACTGCAGGTGTTTCCGGTAATAATCCTTACTCCATCTTTGTTTCCGGGCGTTATGCCTATGTAGCTGATAGTGGTACTACCATAATTTCCGTAGTTGACGTCTACAATCCTTTCGCTCCTATAGAAATTTCAAGCGCAATAGTTGATGGTAACCCATACTCCATCTTTGTCTCCGGCCGCTACGCTTACACGGCTAATGGCAACACTGGTGATACTATTTCCATAGTTGATATTTCCGGTATGGAAACCACATCGCTTATCGCCCACAGCGCGGCTATCGGCAACCTGCAAGTTTACAATGATCTGGTTTTGGGGGGACAACTGCAAACTCAAGGAGGACTAAACGTAGGCGATGGTGGTATCTTTTCCTCCGGACCTTTGGCGGTAAACGCTTCCACTTCGCTTAATGGCAATATTTCTTTTGGATTTTCTTCCCGGAACACTTTACTGTCTAGTCAGGAACTTATCACCGATGGCGATTTTACTAACGTCCTGGGTTCTGAACTCATAACTAACGGCAGCTTTTCCGGCAATGCCGATAACTGGACCGGGGTGGATGACGGCCACGGCTGGTCTTATAGCAGTAATCATGTTGCTTATTCTTATGCCGGCGGGGTCGACAGGCCTAATTCTTATTTCGCAAATCCAGGCAGTGGATATATGCAAAATGATATCTTGACTTTAGACGGCGGCAATAGCGATGCTACTATCACCGTTACATTGGTAGATGAGTTTGGAGGAATAGCCAGTTTTAGTTTGACGACTCCTGGCTCCGGTTATTCAGGCGGTACTACGTATGATGCTGTTTTCGGCAACGGCGGTGGAGCTGTATTTTTTGTTGATAGCGTTGATGACTTATATCAAACGGGTACATTGCAAAACGGACATACTTATACAGTACAGTTTGATGTCGGAGGGACAACAGGCACGGTGCTGGCCTGTTTGGACGATGGCAATTGCCAGACATTTGATGCCGGCGATGGTACGGTAACTTTTACCGGTCAATGGGCTAACTTTCTAGGTAGGAAAATAGGTTTCCGTCCTTCCTCCGACTTCAACGGCACGATAGACAACGTCTCTGTCAAAGAAGACATTTGGGTTTTTGGCAATAATTGGACTTGGGATAACATTCAGGCAGTTCACACGCCCGGCGATACAGCTACTCTATATCAAAAGGGCGATCTACTTGCCGGCCATACTTACAAAGTACAGTTTGATGTCGGAGGAACGACAGGCACGGTGAATGCCTGTCTGGATGACGGCGATTGCGGGAATTTCTCTGCCGGCGATGGTGCGGTAACTTTTACCGGTCAATGGGCTAACGACACGGATTCAATTATAGTTTTTCATCCCTCCGATGACTTTGACGGCACCATAGACAATGTTTTGGTCAAAGAGTTACTGCCTGATCCGCGCTATATTTCTGTAGATACAGCTAGCGGCAGCAATAACTTCAACGGAACCAATCTTGTATTACGCGCCGGAGCGGCCAATGGCGGTACTAATGGCATTTTTCAACTGGCTGACCCAGCTTCCAATAAAAAGGCCAGTTTAGACCTCTCGCTCTTGACCGCCGACCGTACTTTTACTTTTCCTGATGCATCGGGCACATTGGCTCTAGTCTCTAATCTACCGCCGAATCTCTGGCAGCAAAACGGCAGTATTATTTATTACAATGCCGGCAATGTCGGCATTGGCGCCACTAACCCAAAACAGAAACTGCAAATCGGCGGCAATATTCTGGCTTCCAATTCTGCCAATGTTGATCTTACTCTCAATTCTTTCACCCCCGCTTCTCCTTCCTTAACCGATGGTAAATTCACTATCAGAGCCAGCGGCGCCGCCGGAGTTGACCAGCTGCGGATTCTCAACGGAGTGGGTGATACTTTAGTTACGATTGCGTCAGCCGGCAATGTTGGTATCGGCACAACTAATCCTACGTCTCGACTCACGGTGGTGGGCACAGCCACGATAACCGGCGATGCAAACTTCGGCTCGTTGTCAGCAGGCACTGCCGGAGCGGTTAAGCAAACAGTTTTGACTACGGTTGATGCCACCGGCATTGTTGGCCAGCATAACTCCATCGCCATTGGTTCTGACGGTCTTGCCCGCATCAGCTATTTTGATGTCACAAACAGCCACCTCAAATTAGCCATCTGTAATGATGCCAACTGTTCCGCCCCGACTCTTGTTCCAGTAGATTCCAGCGCAGATGTTGGCTTGTACACTTCTATTGCTCTTGACTCAAACAATCTTGCCCGCATAAGTTATTACGATGCCGATAATGGCACCCTCAAATTGGCTATCTGTAATGATACCGCCTGCTCTGACCCGGTTCTTGTTATTGTAGATACCGGTGGTGTCGGCAATTATACTTCTATAGCTTTGGCCTCTGATGGTACCGCACGAATCAGCTATTATGATTTTACTAATGGCGGCGGTCAACTCAAATTGGCCATCTGCAATGATACCGCCTGTTCTTCCCCAAACGATGTTATTGTTGACTCCGGTCCTTCTCCGGTAGGCCTATTTACATCTATCGCCCTTAACTCCAGCGATATTGCCCGCATCAGTTATTTTGATCAAGATGATG
The DNA here is from genome assembly GCA_041499075.1 of Minisyncoccia bacterium. Lineage (GTDB taxonomy): Bacteria > Patescibacteriota > Minisyncoccia > 2-02-FULL-40-12 > IGHO2-01-FULL-4-A > JBGQJN01. The sequence goes on from JBGQJN010000022.1 coordinate 7,029, forward strand.
CTGAACTTAGACTAGCCATCTGCAATGATGCCAACTGTTCCGCCCCAAATCTTGTCACTGTGGGCAGCGCTAACGGCGTACAAACCTCCATAGCCATTGGCTCCGGTGACCTTGCCAGAATTAGTTATGCCGGCAATGGCGGTGACCACCTCGCCTTGGCCGTTTGTAATGATGCCGCCTGCTCCGCCCCGGTCCTCACTTCAGTGGATGCCAGTATTTTCATTGATTATACCTCCCTGGCCCTAGGTTCAGATGGTCTCGCCCGGATTATTTATACTGATGACGATACCGGCGATCTCAAATTAGCCGTCTGCAATGATACTAACTGTTCAGCTCCGGCGATAATTACAGTGGATGCCAGCACTAACGCCTTTAATTACATTTCTCTAGCCCTGGGTTCTGATGACTTTTCCAGAATAAGTTATTATGACAATACTAACAATGTCTTGAAATTTGCCCGGCTTGAAACTGATGATGGCAATCCTGCCTCTATCAACGGCAGTAGTATTGGCAGTAGCAATTCTCCATTCGGCCAATTTTTTGGCCAGCAGATTCAGATTTTAAACAGTAACTCAACCAGTGCGCTGTCAGTGCAGGATATACTGGGAAACACCTTTTTTAACATAGATGCGAGTGCCAGCAATATTAGTATCCGCTCTGCCAGTACTATAGGCTCCGTTGCTTCTATCTCCGCGGTCAACATGATGCCTGGCGGCACGGTACTCAACATAACTGTACCAGCGTCTCCTTCAGCTATGCTTCCTCATGCCGTCTTACTAGTCCAGGATACTGACGGTACCGTCCTTGCCTCTATGAATAACGGCGGCCGGTTAGCTATAAGACAGATTTTGGCCGATGCCGCATCTACTAATTGTAATAGTGGTCTCAACCCGCCCAGTAACAGTTGTCTTGACTATGCCGAAAACTTTCCAACCCAAGACTCGACCTTAACTGCTGGAGAAATTGTGTCTATTGATGCCAGTAATTCGTCCAACGTCATAAGAGCAAACCAAAATAACCAAGATATACTTGTCGGCGTCATTTCAACACATCCGGCAACTTTGATTACTGGGAACTCATTTACAGCGGGGACATTCGCCACCCAGAAGTATCCGGGTTATGTTCCCATCGCCCTCGCCGGCCGTGTGCCGGTCAACGTCTCTCTTGAAAACGGTCCGATCAAGGCCGGCGACCCGATTACAATTTCCTCCATTCCCGGCGTCGGCGCTAAGGCCATCAAGCCGGGCAGGGTTATCGGTCTGGCACTCGAGAGCATAGATGAGAATTCCGATAAGACGACGATCATGATCTTGGTAGATCCTCATTATGCCGGTTATGAACTTAATATTTTCGGCCAGATAGATAATATGTCCGGTTTGCCCTTGGTGTTGGATAAAAATAGCAGTTTCATTACTGCTTTGCTGGAATTTTTCAAAACCGCGATTCTGCAAGTGGATCAGCTCTTTGCCAATGTTATTGTGGTTAATAAGATAGAAACCAAAGAATTATGTCTTGACGGACTTTGTATCACAAGAGATCAACTGCAACAACTGCTTGATAAAAGTGGTGTCCAGGGCATCATTGATAGCATTACTCCGACACCGAGCGATACGCCAGTTTTGCCGGTTCTATCTCCTTTACCTCCTGGCCATAGTATCAGTCCAAGCCCAAGCCCTTCTCCAACAAAATCCCCAAATGCAGGTCCTACAGTAAGCAGTACACCCACTCCCACGGCTTCACCTACTACCACACCGACTCCTTCGACAAGCTCCCAGGCGCCGCAAGGCTCTGGTGGCGGGCAAGCAGAACCTACGGCTACTGCTACGCCGATACCGACGCCGAGTGATACTCCAACCACTACTTCAAGCCCAACAGATACTCCCACCCCCAGCCTAACGCCAACTTCCTCGCCTGCTGTCTCGGAATCTCCGGCTCCAACGCCTTCGACAACACCAAGTGATACGCCAGTACCGACAGAAAGCCCAACTCCAGCGCCGACTGCTACACCGGATGTATTACCGTCTGATCAACCACCGACACCCAGCCCTACACCTTAAACAATACCAGGCATGCTAAAAAACTCCCCGCCTATGGCGGGAAACTTTGATTTTTGGAGATGGATTTGCTAAAATTGATGTATGCATAATCAGCGAGAATTACTTGAAGATATGCAAGAAAAACTCCCGGCAATCCGGGAGCGTCTTTGACTTAGATAAAGTCAGAACAAGAGCCAGTGACATTGAGTCGCAAATGAAAATGTCTGATTTCTGGAAAGACCAGGAAAAGGCGAAGTGTCTGTCGAAAGAACTTGATGAACTAAAAGAGGAGATCGGTGCTTGCCAGGGTGTGGAGGTGGAGCTCAATAGTTATTTGAAATTGAGCGAAGAAGAACTGGATCAAAAAGAAGCCGAGATAGCGGCTTTCAAAAAGTCGTTTGATAAGCTGTACCTCAAGACATTTTTGTCGGGCGAATACGATCGCGGCAATGCCTTGATCTATATCTATTCCGGTGCCGGTGGCGTGGATGCCCAGGACTGGGCGACGATGCTGGTTCGGATGTATCAGAAATATGCCCAGAGAAAAGGTTTTGAGTTTAAGCTTTTGAGCCAGACCCTGGGCGAGCAGAGCGGGACCAAAAGCGCCGTCGCCGAAATTACCGGCCGCTATGCCTATGGCTACCTTAAAAGCGAAGCCGGCGTGCACCGATTGGTAAGGATCTCGCCGTATTCAGCCAAAAACTTGCGCCATACATCTTTTGCGTTAGTAGATGTACTGCCGGAACTTGAAGAAAATGTTAAGATAGAAATTAATAGCAAGGATTTGAGAGTGGATACTTTCCGTTCATCCGGTCCGGGCGGCCAAAACGTCAACAAACTTGAAACCGCCGTGCGTGTTACACACATCCCGACCAATACCGTTGTTGCCGTCCAATCAGAGCGTTCGCAGGCGCAAAACAAAGACAAAGCCATACAGGTGCTCAAATCGCGTCTGGCTAAACTTATGGAGGAAGCCAAGGTCCAGGAACTGTCGCAGTTGCGCGGCGATACTGAAGGCAAGTCTATTGAGTGGGGCAGTCAGGTCCGCTCTTATGTCCTTAATCCATACAAATCCGTCAAAGATCACCGTACCGGGGTTGAATCTTCACAGCCAGATAAGGTTCTGGACGGCGAGCTGGATGAGTTCATTGAGGCTGAAATTTCCAAATGATTAAATTTATCAATGTAAAAAAAGTTTATCCGCCGCATAATGTGGTGTTAAGCGAAATTGACCTGGAGATCAAGCCTGGCGAGTTTGTTTCACTTGTCGGTATGTCCGGTGCGGGCAAGTCAACTATGCTTAAGATACTGACCCGTGAAGAACGGCCAACTTTTGGTAAGATAGAGGTGGAGGGTATTGATTTGGCGACGATCAAAGACAGGGAAGTCCCTTACTTACGCCGCAAAATCGGCACGGTCTATCAGGATTTCAAACTTCTTTCCAAGAAGACGGCTTATGAAAATGTGGCTTTTGCCATGGAAGTATCCGACAGCCCGTTGGAAGAAATAGAAAGAGACGTGCCGCAAGTTTTAGCGATTGTCGGTCTGGCCGACAAAAAGGACAGTTTTCCCGATCAATTGTCAGGCGGCGAGAAACAGCGACTGGCCATTGCCAGGGCGATGATACACCGGCCGAAGATTTTGCTTGCCGATGAGCCGACTGGCAATCTGGATTTGGTCAATAGTTACGATGTGGTAAAATTATTAATGAAAATTAACGAGCTTGGCACGACGGTGATTCTGGCTTCGCATGACACCAATATCGTCAATACTATCGGGCGTAGAGTGGTTAGTCTGGATAAGGGCAAAATTGTCAGAGATCAGAGCCACAACGGCCGCTATGTTATTTGAGGTTTTAAGAATTTGGCGAATAACGCCTTCTATATTATACAAATACAATGGCAATGAATCTAAAACATATTGTGGGTACCGGCTGGACAAATTTTAGGCGCAACGGCTATTTGAGTTTTGGCGCGACCGGTATCATGGCCTTGGCTTTAATTTTGTTTTTGAGTTTGCTTTCATTCCAGTTTTTGACTTCGCAGGTTGTAGCCACATTGCAGGATAAGATTGATATCAGTGCCTATTTCACGCAGGACGCCACCGAAGACCAGGTGCTCAAGGTCAAATCAGATTTACAAGCTTTGCCGGAAGTGGCAAGTGTCAACTATATCTCGCGCGACCAGGCACTGGCTGATTTCAAGGCGCGCCACGCGCAAGATCAGCTAATACAAGATTCGCTGGCACAGCTTGATACCAATCCGCTGACGGCGTCTCTGAATATCAAGAGCAAAGATTCTTCGCAGTATGCCGCAATAGCGCAGTTCCTCAATGACAGCAAATTCAAAAGCGTGATTGATAAGGTCAGTTTTTATGAAAATAAGGACGTAATAAGCCGCGTCCAAAGTCTTTCAACCGGGGTAAAAACCTGGGGGCTAGCGGTGGCGCTGGTGTTGGCTTTGATTGCCGTGCTAGTGACCTTTAACACCGTGCGCTTGACGATATACAATCAGAAACAGGAAATAGAAATTATGCGGCTTGTTGGTGCGTCCAACTGGCACATCCGCGGGCCTTATCTGGTGGAGGGGGGATTGTACGGATTTTTTGCGGCGGCAATAGCTTTGGTGGCGTTCTATCCGGTCATATACTTGGTTTCGGATAAAATCTCTTCATTTGTGCCACAAGTTAATCTTTTCGGTTTTTTTATTGGTGGAGCCTTTGAAGTTTTGCCGACAGTTATTTTGTTGGGTGTTTTTCTGGGAATGGCCTCAAGCGCGATCGCTATCAGGAAACACCTGAAGATTTAAAAAACCAGTCTAGCTAAATGTGGCGGGGTTGAAAAACCTCGTTTTTTGTTGTAGAATTATAAAAATTCAGCTTTTTAATAATATGGAGGCGATATGTCTGATGACCTGAAAATTGAACTAGCCGCGCCGATACTTTATGAATATTACCAAAAATTTAAGGGTAAAAAGCTTAGCGATATACTCAATGGATTCCCAGTGAAAATAGTAATTAGACTGAAGCCAGAGCTGGGATTCTATGGTGCTTCCCTATATACATATGTGCGTGACGAATGGCTTATGCACCTCCCGGCTAATTCTTCAGAACCCATGCGCTACTTCTTGGCTTTTCACGAATTAGCACATGCGGTTTTAAAAATTAATGGCTTTGCAAATGTAACTTTCCAACCTGGTTATTGGATTCAGGAAGCCTGGTGCGACAATTTTGCGTTGGCTTTGACATTTAGTACTTTTGGTATAGAAGTGATTACTCGACCAGAAGATGCGATTGAATTTTTTGGCGCAACCAGTGAAGCTAAAAGTGGGTCAGCTCGCAATACGGCAATGTCACAAAGACTAGACGGATTTTGTAATGGTAATGGATTGCCTTCAGAACTATTTTTCTTACGTCAGTCATTCATCCAGCCGACCCTCTTTTGAGAGGGTTTTCTACTTGAAAAATTATGAAAACTAAGCTATTATTGAGTTAAATTGCGGGATCGTCTAGTGGTAGGACGTCGCTCTCTGAAAGCGAAAACCTTGGTTCGACCCCAAGTCCCGCAGCCGACGAACGAAGGTGATTGAGTAACGAAGGTTACGAAATACTGAGATCAGAAGATCGAATGTAGGAGGTCCTGAAGCCACCAGGTTGAAGGGCACTTCGATATGACCATGTACTATGTTTACATAATTAAATGCAAAGATGACACTCTTTATACTGGCATTACTACTGACGTCCAACGCCGATTCAAAGAACATAGTTTGGGAAAGGGAGGGGCATATACCAGATCCAAAAAGGTAAAGAAAGTTTTATATACTGAACAGTTCAGTACAAGAAGCGAAGCATTAAAACGCGAGTCAGAAATCAAAGGTTGGCGAAGAGAAAAGAAATTAAATCTAATTAAATAATCCCGCTCGAGGAGAGTAGAAACCACTAAGCAATATGTTTCAAACAGAAATTGAAAAGTTTGTAGATGAGCTTGCAAAAGTAGACGTTCCTTCAGACGCAAAAAATCCCTGGGATTTCTCAAATCCTAATAATGTAATCCGCCGGCAAAATTTAATTGGTTATTTTAAAAAAATGCATGCACTGAAGCCTATTGTTCTATTGGTTGGTGAAGCACCGGGGTATAGAGGTTGTGGTATGCTTTGATAAACTCAGGGCATGTTGTGCGGTGCCTACTCGGCGCGAGGCTTGCCCCCTGTTTACAATATCAGCTAAGTCTGGTATGTTTAATATGCAAAACACTTATTCTACAGAAGAATAGTCGAACTTCTATAATATTTAAGTTTGCAAAGTAAAACATTAACAAAAAACTAATGAGTACCGGTGTTATTAAGAAGTTAGTTGAAGGCAAGGAATTCGGCTTCATCGCTGCCGATGACCAGAAGCCTGGCGACAAGGACTTATTCTTTCATAAGGAATCTGTTGTTGAAGCGGAGTGGAGCGACCTTAGGGAAGGCGATAGAGTGTCCTACGATGTAGAATCGTCGGACAAAGGACCGAAAGCCGTCAATGTAAAAAAAGTCTAGCTCCCACGTATTATAAAAGGACCCCTAGGGGTCCTTTTATAATACAGCTCAAAACCCGTCGTTGTGGTATGCTTAAAAGTTAAAGTATTCCACGCAGACAACAAAAAATACAATGGAAAAACTTGAGTTTGATGACAATAAAATAAAGGAAATTGACGAAGAACTTACTATCCCGATTGGTGAGGCAGAATTTCCAGTTCGATTCCAGTTAAAGAAAGATGGCTATTTCGGTCTAGGAAATGAAGAAGAGCAATACGGCATAGGGGGTAAGTTTATTAATGACCAGGCTATTATTACGCACCTTATTGTCAGGGAAGATTTAAGGAAACAGAATATCGGCCACAGTCTTTTAACAGAGTTAGAGAACAAGCTAAAAGAAGCTGGATTGTCAAAAGTGTATGCAAAATTTAGAAATATGGAAACTATAAGATTTTTGGAGCACGAAGGTTATCAGTCGGTCGAAGCCAGCAGTGAAGACTATAGATCTTTGATGGATAAATCAGAATTAAACTCTGAAGTGGTAACCCGGCTATTATCCAAAACTCTAAATTGAAATAAGTTCCAACATCGTCCACAGAACTCTAAATTTATGGATATAACTAAGCAAATTCCTGAAAGGGCAAAAAAAGCGATCCAGGATAGGGTTTTTCCCATGGAGTATAGTAAATTACTACTAAAACAAGCAAAATAATGAGATTATTCTATAATTTTTGGGGCAATTTCGCAGGATGTTATAAGGGGCGTAACTGGCTTTGGCATATCCTGGCCGGAGTCCTGACCTATATTTGCGTAGTTTCCGGCTTTGATTGGAGTTACTATCTTGTAACGCGGAGTAATATTTTAAACTCCATTATGTTTCCGGCGGCGATATTGGGCGGCCTTTTGCCGATTCTTGTGCCACTGTTCTTACTTTTAGTTGGCAAGGTTAGAAAGAGTATTAAAACTATCTATACGGCATGGGCGTTAGGGCAGGCGGGCATAATCGCGCTTTTGATATCCGATGTCTATAAAGCCATTACCGGCCGGACACATCCGAATTTTGGCGTAACGCTTAGCGCCGACATTACACGAGTGTTCCATTTTGGTTTTTTGCGCGCAGGAGTATTTTGGGGTTGGCCATCCTCCCATACGATAGTGGCATTCGCGATGTCGCTGGTGCTGATAATACTTTATCCAAAGAATAAGAAATTAGGTTTCCTAGTTCTAGCCTATACGCTCTATATCGGATTCGGTGTCTCAATAACTATCCACTGGTTCTCGGATTTCATTGCCGGTGCAATGATTGGTGTCATTGTTGGCAGAGTAGTTGGTCGAAATTTTAAAAAATTAATAAATTGAACGAGGATATGATAGGGAATAGCCCATTAAAAACGAATATCTCAAAAAACCCTTGTGGATAAAGGGTATTTACTATGTTTTTGTACTCTGTTAGTATATTAGTAGTAAATAAGTAACGTGGTTCAATTATCTAAAAACTTTAGAAAAAACCTTGCAACTGACCTCCGGATGAAGGGATTTTCGTATTCAGAGATCAAAAATCAGATTTCTGTTCCCAAATCCACCCTCTCACATTGGTTTAAAAAATTAAAATTAACCGAAACTCAACTCCAAAAATTAAAAGACAGACAGATTCGGGTTGCCAAAGAAAATTTTAGTAAAAGAAGTTTAAAAACTTCACAAGAGATAGAATGGATAAGAGACTCGGCGATGAAAGATATCAAAAAAATTTCAAAAAGAGAACTTTGGCTGATGGGAATAATCTTATATTGGCGGGAAAGATTTTTATCCGGTAACGAAAGTGATCTGCGGAAAGGCCTGCGATTTACAAGTTCCGACCCGAATCTTATAAAATTATTTTTGAAATGGCTGCAAGTAGTCGGCAAAATTAAAAATGAAGAAATAGCATTTGATATTTTTACTCAAGAGAAAAACAGGAATTCCATTGATAATATCATTAAATATTGGTCGCAAGTAGTTGGTTTTCCCAAGGAAGAGTTTAGTCATATTTATTTTCAGAAAACTAAGCGCCGAAGAAGTAAGAAGAAAATTTTAAAAAAATCACAGTTCGGACTGTTGAGGGTCAGGGTAAGAGCAAGCTCCATGTTAGCCAGACAGATTGCCGGTTGGATAAAAG
>JBGQJN010000023.1:0-15714 GCA_041499075.1 Minisyncoccia bacterium
AAAATAATTTCTTGTTTTGTTACTTCGTCGTGTTCCTCCTCTTTTTTTATCTTCTCGTAAGCATGAATAACTGTGGAATGATCACGGCCACCAAGTTTATTGCCGATTTCCGGAAAAGAAGATTTAGTCTCCTCTCTTAAAAGAAACATAGCAATCTGCCTAGGCCTAACCACTTCTTTTTTACGACTTCTTTTAGTTAAATCACTAGTTTGAACGCCGTAAAAATCAGCTACGGCCTTAAGTATGATTTGATGTGTTGTTTTGCGGTAAGGCGTATTAAGGTAAGCGGCGAGAAGTTTTTTAACCTCTTTAAAGTCCGGGGCCTTATTATAAATCTGTCCGAAAGCAATAATACGGTTAAGAGCACCCTCAAGCTCTCTGATGTTTTTCTGGATATTAGTAGCAATATATCCCAGAGAATCATTGTCAACATCAAAGTTTTTCTCTTTGCATTTAATTTTTAGTATCGCAAGGCGGGTTTCAAAATCAGGTATACCAATATCGGCAATCATACCACCCTCGAAACGTGAGCGGAGTCTTTCCTCAAGAGCTGGTATGGCGCTAGGTGGCCGGTCAGAAGAAAGAATGATCTGCTTATTCTTACCATACAATTCATTAAATGTCGAGAAAAATATATCTTGTGTCCTTTCCTTACCTGCGATGAATTGTATGTCATCTATAATTAAAAGATCTAAGCGTGCATAACGTTGTTTAAGCTCTTCTGTGGTCTTATTTTTTAGAGATTCTATAATCTCCGAGGTAAGTCTTTCGGAAGAAATATAAAGAACTTTTTTGTCCGCCGCTGTTGCGGTAACGGAATTACCAGTAGCTTGAAGCAGATGGGTTTTACCCAAACCAACCCCACCATAAAGAAAAAGAGGGTTATAAGCTTTACCAAGAGTTTTAGCTACAGCAAGACTTGCAGCGTGAGCAAGTTCATTACTACTACCAACAACAAATGAGTCAAAGGTGTAGCGCTTATTGAGATTTGTGGTCTTATCAAGATCGGCATCAGGGCGGTCCTCGCTTAGTTTTTCCGGTATAAATTGAGCAAAATCCTTTTTTTGCATAGGCATCATTCCAGGATGTAAGGCATTACCAATAACATATTTAACATCCCTTATGTCTGGGCGAACGTTCCGGATGATTTGTAAAATATGTTTGTGGAATTTGTTTTCCAACCACTCCTTGGCAAAACCATTGGGCACACTCACCAAAACCGAACCGCCATTATTTTGTAAAAGCGATGTACCCTTAAACCAGGTAGTAAAATTAGCCCGTGAAAGGGACAATTCCATCTCGGTCAGCACTGCTTTCCAGAGTTCCTCGTTCGTCATTAATTTATTATAGGTAGAATAGGAATACTAAAGAATACCGAATTCGTTGATAAGATGTTTATAAAAAGTTAATAGTTTAAAAAATCAGGACAACCACTCTATGGGCGGTAATTATCAGATAGATGCGGCATTAAAGCAATGTTGTCAGAATATGTTTTTTTTGATAGTATAGAGAACATGCAATCTAAAGCCCTAACATATAGGCCAAAAAAGAAAAAAAGAAAAAGAACCCACGGGTTTTTAAAACGCGCAAAAACTAAGAATGGTCGCAAGGTTTTAACTCGTCGAAGAAATAAAGGAAGACACCAGTTAACTGTTTAAACATGGCTCTTGCTCGCAGATTCCGCCTAACCAGATCAGACATCAAACTTGTTTTAAAGCGAGGTAGAACTGTAAAAAGCAGTTCTTTCTTTATTCGGTTTTTAAAAAATAGTATCGGCCATTTGCGCTTGGCAATAATCATAGGTACCAGGGTCTATAAAAAAGCTATCGCGCGCAACCGTCTTAAAAGAATATTCAGTGAAACTATTAGGCTGAGTAATTTTCTAAATAATCCTGCCGACATCGTAATAATCGCCGATAAGAGTATCGTAGGTAAGGCCAGTAGAGAAATCAAGAGCGAATTAGAGCAAACAATAGAAAAAACCTTAGGTCAACATGAAAAAAATAATTCTTAACCTAATAAAATTTTACCAAAAGACCCTCTCACCTGATCACGGGCACATATTTACCGGCAGCACCTTGCGCTGTAGATTTTATCCTTCTTGTTCGCAATATACCTACGAAGCAATTGAAAAATACGGGCTTATACTAGGTATATTTAAAGGGGTGGCAAGAATCTTAAGATGTAATCCTTTATCTAAAGGCGGATTTAGTCCTATTAACTGATGTCTTTTTTATATAATCAAATTTTATTTCGGCCACTCTTTAACCTGTTGGTTTTTCTCTATAACACCATTTCGGGTAAAGATTTTGGCGTAGCCATTGTTCTACTGACGGTTATAGTCAGAATGATTTTTACACCCCTTTCAATTAAAGCTCTTGTTTCCCAGAGAGAACTCAATAAGCTCCAGCCCAAAGTAAAAGAACTTCAGGAGAAATACAAAGGCGATAAACAGGCCTTGGGCCAGGCAACAATGGCTTTATATAAGGAACATAATATAAATCCCTTCAGCGGTTGCCTGCCGCTTTTAATACAGCTTCCCGTCCTGATTGCTCTCTATAGTGCCTTGCGTTCCGGTCTAAAACCTGACAGCTTCAGCGCTCTATACAGTTTTGTACAAAACCCCGGGGCAATAAAAGAAATCGCTTTCGGATTCCTTAACATCGCCAATAAAAATCCGTATTTAGCTATCCTCGCTGGTGTCTTGCAATGGTTTCAAACTAAAAAATCTATGGCAAATCAAAATCCGGCGATAAAAACAGACGCCAGCTCTTCTGTCACACAGATGAATCGCCAAATGTTGTATTTTTTCCCAATCATGATTATAATAATTGCTTGGAATTTACCGACTGGGCTGGTAATTTACTGGATTACGGCGACAATATTTTCCATATTTGAACAAATATACATAAATAAAAAATATGCTTGATATTAATCAAAAAAGGCAAAAAATTGTAGAAATAGCCAAGGACCTGCTTTCAAAAGTTGGTTTTGAAGGTGAAATTAAATTGATAGAGCCCTATAATGCCGGAGGTATGGGCGCCTTCTCCACGCTGTCTGTAGAATCTGAAAGCGATCTAAGTATGCTAATCGGTAAAAATGGTCAAAATCTTACCGCCTTCGAACATCTTATAAGGCTCATTGCGACGAAACAACTTTCCAACCCGGAAGATAACGAACCAACCCCTACAAACTTTATTGTTGATATTAATGACTACCGAAAGTCACGTGCCGGCTACCTCACAGACATTGCGCGCAATGTCGCCCGCCGCGTTATACAAACCCAGCGTGCCGAAGCGCTTCTGCCAATGAACGCTTATGAACGCCGGCTAATTCACGCCGAGCTCGCTTCTTTCAAAGAGGTCCAAACTGAAAGTATCGGCCAAGAACCACGTCGCCGCATCGTCATCAAACCCCAAGTAGAGTTCTAAGAGTTTGCAGAAAATCTCATACAACCTGGGTATTGCTACCTTCTCACGCTTGATCATAGGCGCTCTTAGTTTGGTAGTAGTCGGAATTTTGACCCGCTATCTCGGCCCGACCGGCTACGGCCAATATAGCGCAATTTTTGCATACCTCTATGTTTTTACGGCTATCGCCGATCTCGGCCTATACACAATAATGGTTAGAGAAATCTCGCGCATATCTGACCACACCCAAGAGCGCTCTGTCGCAAGTAAAATTTTTACTCTACGCCTAGTTACAATATTGGTTTTAATTTGTCTTGCCGATCTCCTTGTTTTCGCCTTCCCCTACCCACTCAAGGTAAAGCTAGGAATTTTGATAGCTTCATTATTCTCGGTCGGCTCGTCGTTGACCCAAATTTTGATGGGGATTTTTCAAAAGTACCTACGGCTCTATCTTGTTTCCATTTCTGATGTTGTCGCTAGGTTGGTGCAGCTCGCGGCTTTGGTCGTGCTGATAAGATTTGAAACAGGACTCCTTTGGTTTGTGGCTATTGTTGTCTTTTCTGAAGTCGTGCACTTTACCATGGTTTATTATTTTTCCAGGCCATTGATTAAAATCAAACCCGTTTTAGACTCAAGCTATTTTCTCCAAACTCTTAAAACAGCATTACCCATCGCAGTATCCTTAATTTTCGTCTTAATTTATTTTAAGCTAGATACGGTTTTACTTTCAATAATGAAACCAGCTCAAGATGTGGGTATCTACTCCGTTGCCTATAAGGTTTTGGAAGCCGTAATCTTTTTGCCGGCGATTTATATTGGATTGGTAATGCCTATTTTATCCAAACATGCTTTTACAAAACGGGCCGAGTTTATAAAAACTTTCCGTAAAGCCTTTGACGTCTTGTCCATATTTGTCTGGCACTTCGCCGGCTATCTTTTTTTAATGTCCTATTGGGTCGTAAAAATCATCGGCGGTGGGAATTTCTTAAACTCCGGGCCGGTACTAAAAATCTTGAGCCTGGCAATATTCCTGATATTCTTCGGTAATCTCGGCGGCAATGCCATTGTTGCCCTTAATTTACAAAAAAAAGCCCTCTGGATTTACCTGGTCGGTGCCGTGGTAAACTTGAGCTTAAATTTAATTTTAATACCCAGATATTCTTATTTTGCCGCGGCTTGGACAACGGTTTTGACCGAACTAATAATCTCAGTCTGGATGTTCTATCTGATAAAAAATGAAACTGGGGCCTCTGCCACAAAAAAAGTATTTTTGAAATCGGCTTTTGCCATGCTAATCGCTGCCGGCATAATGTATCCGTTTTTGAATAATTTTATCCTAGCTTCCTTCGCCTCCCTCTCGTATTATGTAATTCTTTTTGCCATCGGTGGCTTTTCCATAAACGATATCCGTGAGATCGTTTCTCTCAAAAAATCCCCAGGTCTTCCTGGGGAAATTGAAATTTAATCCTGTTTTGAAAACAGCCAAGTTATTGGCCCAGGCCCAGGCCATAAAGTTTGCCGTCACTCAAGTTCTTGAATATGAGATAATCTTCAATGCTTGTCAGCTCAAGATCGGTTGCCGAGGCGGCGGCATCACCGGCGCCAACGACCGCTTGTGCCAGCGGTTGGGGTGTCGGCTGGTCAGAAGATGTATCTAGTATGACAAAACCGCTTGAGGTTGCGCAATAAACCGTCTTATCATCAATACTCCAAACGCACTTGGAAGCATCAATGTTTTGATTTAGTGCCACCTCGTTTTTTAACGCAAGGTCCATAAAGTATAAACCATTTTCTTTAGTTGAAGGATTGGCGTAAGAATATAGTATTTTCTGGTTGTCTGACGACCAAGCAATTTCTAAATTGTTTTTGAACTCCAAAATATTTTCAAAAGTTACGCCATCGGTACTCAGCTTAAAAACAGAGACGGAGGGAATGTCCGTTATCGCAGGTTTTATAAGCGTAAGCATGGTATCTGACAGCCAGCCTATACCCCAGCCGTCAAAACGAGTCGGTAAAATATTTTTGTAAGCTTGAAAATCAGAATTAGCGATGCTTATGTTGCCGGTTCCCGTTGTTTCGTCAAAATAATTGTAAGCTACCTTGTCGCCCGACTTCATGAGAACGGCATTCTTGATTCTAGGGTCAAGTTTATGAGAGGTACCGGAATTAAGGTCATAAAAAATACTGCTGCTGCTATAATCGGCGATCAAGGTTTTATTATTTGCCCATTTGATTCGAGAAGCATTGGGCTGGATTTTGGATATAAGAACCGAACCGGTCGGGTCTTGAATTTTCACCGACCTTATCTCTCCGCTTGCGGGCATGTAGTAAAGTATCTCATTGCCGTTTGTGGAAATGTTCGGGAAACTTGCTTCTTCCTGTGAAAGTTCAAAAAGACCAGTTGGAGTAATGCGTTTTTCCGGGGCTTGGTTAAAGCGGTCGACAAGAGAATTGCCGATTAAGGCCTGGTCCGCAGTACTGTTTTCCAAAGATCTTTTACTGAACAAATAGCCGGTCAAGAATGTGGCCAGGCCGACTAAGACAAATATCAAAAAAATTGTAATCTTTCTAGTCATGTTCGATTATTTATCAAACTGTACTTTGTTTAGCCTGGCCAAGTGAGGCAACCTTGCCGATAGTTTGAAGTATGGCGCTTCTAGATGAAATAAAGCTCCAGATCAGCATTATACTGCGAAGAGGCAGGATATCAATAATGGGTATTGATTCACCGATAAAGCCTATGAGCAATTTTTTGAATTGTTTCCTACCACTCTTGCTCATTCCCGCAAGTATTGATAATAATAGATCACCAAATAAACCTATCAGCCAGCCGAGCGTCCCGGCTGTAACCACATCTATAACATCAAGTATTACGCAAATAAGCAACAAAAACAAGAAAAATCCCCAGCCCATGCGAGCTGCTTTTTCTTGTTGCTCCGATTGCATAAGAGCTGAGTTTTCCGCCTGCATTTTTTGATAGCGAGCTCTATCTGCCCCAAGCGCATATTGATATTGTTGTTCATTTATCCCCGCAGACTGCCGTGCCAAATCAGCTTCATAGGCTTGGCTATATTGTTCTTCAAGTTCCGGCATATTTAGAATCTTAGCTTTGATCAGTTTGCGCAAGTTCCTTTTTAGCCTCCTCTATTTCAAGTATTTGCCTGGGATCGGAAGTAATTATCTGGTCCTCGGCGTAGGAAGCGACAACCCGCATAGCAACATGATTTGTGCCGGCAAAAAACAGACCATGCCCGACGCGTGATTCAAGCAGGAAGAATTTCTCAGCATCGGTCAGATTGAAAGTGCTTTTAACAAGTTCAATCGCCGCCGGCGATTGCTTCATCAGTAATTGCAGTGAAGAATTGGTAATTATCGGCTTACCGTAAGATGAAGACATGAAGTCAGGAATATCCTGTGAAATAGTCGTCAAGCCGAGATAGTATTTGCGGGCACGCTTAGCAATGTTAAAAAGAAATGCCGCGCCAGCTTCATACTTCATCAGTACCCAGGCTTCGTCTACGGCAAGTATGCGTCGGCGCAATTCCGTGCGAACCTGCGTCCAGATGAAGTTGAGGACCAGATACATGGCGATCGGTCTTAACTCTTCCTCCATGTCGCGGATACTAAATACAATAAGCTGATTATTCAGCTCCACATTGGTTGGATTGTTCAAGAAACCGGAAAAAGTTCCTTCGGTATATTTTTTTATCCGGATAACCAGTGATTGCGCGCCGGTCATTCCCTCAAGTACACTCTGAAGATCCGACATCAACGGCGGCACGGCATTTTTGAGATCAGGAGTTTGCGGCGTGATGTCTTTGATGGCATACGTTTGATTCACCGCCTCGTCGAGGACGGCCTCCTCTTCCGGGGTAAGCTGGCCGAGCATTACCTTGAAAAGACCGGTTAAATTGATAATGTGCGAGCGTAGGACGTCAGCCGGACTTTCATCAGGCAGTGGCCGAGGCAGATCAAAAGGATTAATGTGGCTATCCGAAGAAATTGATATTTTAACAACCGTACCGCCGACAGTATCTGCCAAAAACTTGAATTCATTTTCCGGGTCAATGACAAATACTTGAGTTTCAAACATTAAACTGCGCAGAATCTCGAGTTTGACGGTATAGCTTTTGCCGCCGCCGCTTTTACCGAAGATTACCATATTGGCATTTTCAAGGCTGAATCTGTCAAATAGAACAAGCGAGTTATTGTGGGTATTTATGCCGTAAAGTATCCCTTTGTCTGACGTCAGATCGTAAGACACAAAAGGAAAAATCGATGAGATCGGCTCGGTGTTTAGTGAATTGTGGACTTGTAGCTGATCGTCTGCAAGCGGCAGGGTTGAAAAGAACCCTTCCTTCATTCGGAAAGTTGCTTGTTTGGAATAAACTAACTGGGCCTCAATGATAGACTTAATCTTACCTTCGGTGTCATTGAGCTCTTTGATGGAATTGCCGTAAATTGTGACATAAACACCAACTTTAAAAAATCTTTCCGTGCCTTGCTGAAGCCGATCTCGGAGAGCTTCAATGTCGTTTATGGCGGTTTCAAGCATAGGATTTCTGACTTTGCCGGCGGCTTGTTCTTCCATAACCTGGGCCTGAATACGGCCTAAGCGATCGCGCAACTGCTTTAGGATTTCCGCAGTATCCTGAGGGTGTACGAAAATTGAGACGTCAAAGGGCTGATCCATATTGATAATCGGCGAAAACCAGTTGGTATTCAAGTATCTCGGGAATGTCGCAATGAAAAGCGTGCGTGCGTAAGTATCGCCTATCTGGATGTAGCTTGAGGCGATATCAATGGCTGAAGGCGCGAGCAAATCATCCAGCAGTTTCGGCTGCGGCGGGCTGGAATCAGCTGTCCCTGATTTTTTGCCAAAAAGTGCCATTTCTATAAGTTATGTCCGGGGTTGTAGTATGAATAAAACAAATTCATCAATGCGTCTTTATCTAGAACCTTTGATTCGAGGCCGAGTCCGTTTATTCCCTCGCTTACAAATTGAATTCTTTGATTGAGTTGTATTTTATAAGCTTCAAGCTGCTCGTCGGTCAGGGTCATGGCGAACTTTTTCGGGCTGATAACACTTTTGATCGCGCCTAAAAATCCCGCTTTAGTGGTAGCCGCGCTGGTTGCCTCTACGGCGTATAGAGAAACCAGAACATAGAACTTCTTGGACATAATGTTAGCGAGTTCGGTCAAGCTTTTAATGAAGCGTGTGTATTCTGCTGCTTGTATTTTCATAAGCTCGCTCGTAATACTTGTTTGAAGTTCTTCCAGAGACTTAATATATGGTCCTATATCCAATTTGCGCGAGTTGATAGCTATCTGCAGTGGAAAATCTATTGAGTTAAGGAAATTTTGAAAGGCGCCGATAATGGCAGTCTGCTCGTCCAGTGATTTTAACTCAAAGTTCATTGAGCTGACCTCGATTACCGACTTCAGAGAGCCATCCTTCAGCACCAAAACGGCATCGCGGATATCGCTTATCGCAACGAAGTCTTTTGTACTCTGTATTTTTGCAGTTTTAGTTTCCACCATAATAATTTACTAGAAACTATTTATCATTTGGTAGATATACCCCCTGATCTTTGGTGAAATGATATTTTTTTGTCCCAGTCAGATAAGAAATTGCCATGAGGATATATCGTGGCAAGGGTATGCCGTCTACTTTGTAGAAAGCCAGAGCGACAGACAGGAGAGTAATTGGAATACCAAATATAACAACGTAAGTCAGACTCACAAAGAATTGCATTATAAAAATTAGAATACCGCCGGCAAGTAAAAATAAAAACTGCTTGAGCGTAAATGGCCCGATGATATTCGTTTCTGTCTCTATGAATTGTGGAACTTGGAATTTCATTTATTTCTCAAATCTATTATATTGCCGCCAGTTTCCGGTAAGTCCTGTCCCGGATAATTGCGCTGACTAGGTATAGCCGGCGGCCGTGGCGGTGGCGGAGGTACTACCCTGGGTTGCTGGATGCCACTGACCGGGGCTGACGGTCTCTGGCTGACTCTACTCGGGAACTTTGTTGCTTGAACCTTCTTGATATCTTCAAGTACCGGCTGTAATAGCCGTGAAACAATCAAAT
This sequence comes from Minisyncoccia bacterium, assembly GCA_041499075.1. Classification (GTDB taxonomy): domain Bacteria; phylum Patescibacteriota; class Minisyncoccia; order 2-02-FULL-40-12; family IGHO2-01-FULL-4-A; genus JBGQJN01. The sequence goes on from JBGQJN010000023.1 coordinate 9,506, forward strand.
TAGCGACTTCACGCGCCGCATTCGGATCTATACCTAATCTTCTGGTTATATTTTGAGGCAAATCGCCTATGAAAGTGTCGCCTATCACGACGTCCCGTATGATTCTGGCTACATCCGGCCCCTGAACGCTTAGCGATACGTATTTTTGAGTCAGGGATTGGACAAACTCCATAGCCGGAGCGTCGGTCAAAAGATCAAGCAGGCTTGTTGGCAGGGCATCTAATTTATCCTGGAATCTTTCGTAATCAAAACCTGGCGTATCAAGACCGTCTACATAGTATGGGCTAATTTGTAATAAGTTATTGGGCATTAGTATGGCATAAGTGGTCCGGCCATGGCTTTATCAAACGCTTCTCGCTTCTTCCTATCCGGCTTATCGCCTCTTATTTGTTTTTGGAACTTCATTGAATCAGCGGGCCTAATAAAGGTTGGGCCCAAGGCATTGATGGCATTGAAAATTTCCGGGGTCTTCATTTCCTCCGTGCTTAATCCGTGTATGAACCCACTGGTAATGTTAGTTTCTATCTGATGCTGGACAGCCAGTCTTTGTACGGGTGTTAGGTTGACGGTTGGCGGAATTCCGTTACGTTCACGATAATCACCCTCTTCCTTGAATATTGTATTGCTATCACGTATGCTCTTTGCCATGATTTTATCCTCTTTAGTCATTCCGTCGCCTGTCGCATCCATACCGCCGTTAAGATCAAGTATCCTTCTTCTTTCTTGCCAACTGTCAACTTCTTTCTTGTCAACCATTACCTGACCGGCAAGTTTCTTAATCCTGTCATCAACACCACGATAAACACCGGCTCCATTAAGAAGATCCTTTCTATCGCTATCCTTTCTGGCCATGTTTTCAATGTTATCTTTGACAGCTTTCTCCACCTTATCCCTAACCTCTTTAGCGTCACCCCTATAAAGGTCTAATAATTGTGTGGCCAAGGTCGTATTCATAATCTCTCTGCTATTGGCGATATCCAATCCGAATGCTTTTTTGGCTTCAGCATCTTCAAGACCGGCAAAAATACGCTCCTTATCCACGGTGCTTTGGCCCATCTCCTCCCAACCACCTTTCTTAGCAGAGGCGATTAGTGAAGCACCAGTAACACTCCTACCGCCACCGACTTCTCGCAATGTCTTATTGAAGTTATCAAGCTCAGCTTGAGTATTTTCAAGCCAGCCGTTCTCAAGCTTAAGCTTAAAGGCGGCGATCTTCTCTGGACCACTGGCAGTAGTAAGCCTCTTATTTAATTCATCCAAAGTAAGATTAAGCTCTTTGAGTTTCTTAGTCTCCCTATCAACCTCGGCGGCTCTGGCTTTATCTTTTGCTCCCTTAACACCGAACGCTTCGGCAACGCCGGCAGTACGCAGTGTTTCTGCCTGTGTCCCGCCATAACGATAGCCGCCGCCGAGCGGAATTCCCTTCTCTTGTAGTTTTTCCAGTTGTTGCTGGACGCCCTGTTTAGTGCCTTGATATGCGGAACGCGTGAGACTTGCTCCAGGTATGTATTGTCTAACCTTCTTTTCGATACCACCCATCAGTTTAGATGCGCCACTGCCGGCCAAGCCGCCAAATTTGAAAGATGCTATCAGGCCGCCGGCTAAGAAAATCAAGGTTATGACGTAAAAAGCAATATCGTTGACAAAAATAAGCGCTTGACTGGTTAAAGTTTGCGATGCTACCAGTTGCTGTGTCGTGTTCTTGGCCGCGATAAAGATAAAGCCAAACATCAGAAAAAATATGTAAACCGGCAAGAAAAATACCCATTGCAGGAAATTTTTCCACCAAGGACTCCAGGTCTGGGCTCTGAGATTAGGCAAAGCCAGGCCAAACCAGGCAACCGGTGAGACGATTAAGAACATCCAGAGAACGGGAATGCGGATCAAGACGAAGATAAAAGCCGATATCATGGCGATCAGGGCAATGGCCCCAAAAATTATGAAAAAGACGATGGCTATTATCTGCTGATACACACCCAAATAAATACTGGCGATATTGGCCAAGGCAGTGCCGGTTATTCCGGTACCCTTGTTTGCTTCTAATTTCTGCAAGCTCAGCCCTTGCATGATCCTGGTTTTCAAATCAGTCGTGCCCAGTGTTGTCAAGAAAACCCTGCTTAGGCCATCACCTATGCTAATAATGTATTGGCCGATCGCTAGACTGAAATTAATCAGTAAGGCGGCGAAAAGAAATGGCACGAGCATTTTTTTCCAGCTGTATTTATCTATGTCAAAAATAGTGCCGAAAGCCATTATTATTAGAACCAAAATAAAAAACAAATTCATGAAGTTCCTCATTATTGTCCAGGAATTCGTCACCGCCGGAATTATTAATGTGCTAGTTGCCAGGACGAAATCATTAAGCAGGCCAGCGACAAACTCCAAAAGCCAGCCGATGGCATAAAGCGGTATGTTTAAAACTGAAAGAGCGCAGTCTGCTATAGTGAAGCCAGTTATCGAACAGTCAGCTTGGGCAAAATGCTGGGGCACAAAAACTGCGAGCAGTATTATAACTAGCAATATCGGTATTATTTTTTTGGATCGTTTGGAAATCAAGTTATTTTTAGTTCTAGAAAATGCAATTACCCGTGCAGCTATTGTAATTGTTATTGCATGCGGTTACACCACTCGGAGATCCACTGGTAGTACATACTGGCGGGACTTGATTATCACAGGTTTGAACAGTCGGATTGGTATTTAGACAACTTTGTAATTCGTCAAGACAAGCAGTTCTACAGACGTCTTGTGCAGTACCGGCTGGACCACCAGGGTTGGGATCGCCAGCTGTTGGTGCAACTGGACCGGTATTAAAATTAATTCCGCCGGGAGGTGTCGGTACGGGCAAATAAAGCGCAGGATTCTGGTAGCTTCCCAAGCCAATAAAATTAAGAACCTTATTAGATAAGGCGTTGATAACTCCGCTTAGCAAGCCAAGCAAAACATCCGTCAATTCTTTAGCGCCACCGATGCGGGATAATTTAGTGTCAAGTTCATTCGCGGCAGTATCTCCCAAAAGTTCAGCCGGTGTTACCTCCTTACCCATAAAGAAACAGGGCGTATCTATGGTCAGCGCTCCGCCGGTATCTACTGCGCTTGCGCCAGCACAACCAGTTGGGCCAGCAGCATCAGTAATACCTAATGGTTTACCGTTATTTAATTTTTGTCCCAGGAAACCTCGGCCGGCGATAGAGTAGTTTTGGGCGCTTTGGAGATCAGTATTAATTTGTTTCTGCTGTTCACCCAAAGTCGAAACATAAGAGCCGTAAAAATTATTCTGTGGCTGGATCAATTGGTCCCAAGCCGCCCAGCCGCCATTGTTGAAATCCTGCCTGAAGGCATTGACATTCAAACTCGGCGGCAAGCTACAATTATTGATAACTTGATAAGATGGCAAGCCCCGAGCATTTGTTTCGTTTTCATAGGCGACAACACTATTGCCGCCGACATTGATTTTGACCTGGGCGCCGGCAAGCGCGCCAATGTAGTTCTTAGCGCCGAAAGCAGTCAACATATTGTCTCTGAAGTAAGTACAGAGATTAGCGTCAGCTAAAACTGACCGGAAAACATTATTGCCTTTGGCTTGAGAATCAAAATAATAGTTCCGCCAGTTAGTGATGAAGCTCGGCGTCTTTTGATTGAGACCGTTAATCAAACCGTTGATTGAGTTAATAAGTTTATTTTCCAGCGCGTTGCCCAGCTGCCTGACAAGAGGATAAATTATAAATTCTTTTAGGAAATATAGAAAATCGATGGCGGTAGAACTAGCTTTATGCACCGCCAAGGGCGAAACAAAAACCCCTCCTACAAGACCGAGAATTATAACCAGAACGATTAATTTCTTATGAGCCATAGGCAACCTATTTAGCGGAAGGCAAAATACCGCCTGCCGATTGTATTAATTGCAAAATTGAATCTTGTGTGGACACGTTTTGGCTTTTGGCCAGATTGGATGCTTGATTAAGCAAGTTCAACAATTGTAAAAAAGAATCCTGGATTTTGGTCAAGGCAAAACTCGCTTTCACGGGATCTTCGTTCAGGTCTCTCATGGCCTTGAAGGAATTTGCCAGCTGTAGAAAATCAAGCAACGTCGCTTTGTGAAGTTCTTTCCAACTTGAAGGAACCTCAATGACCTTCAAAGAATCATAAGCTTTTTGATAATAATCAGGATAAGTTGAATTAGAACCGGTTATATCATTTACGCCGGAAGTTACATTGGTAATTGAGGAAAAAAGATTTTCTTCGATTATTGCGGTTATGGAATTGAGATATTTTCCAATTGCTCCCGGGCTGTTGTCATCAGATATTTTAATATCGGCATCAGTTAAGGGGGGAATAAGGAACATGAGTGTGGCATCATTATTAACGCTTTGTAAAATATCTGCCTGTTTTTGATCAGTTGCCTGAGTGGGATCAATTTGGCCGGAATCATTGACCAAAGAAGCAACACTTAGATTAAGAACCCTGTCAGTAAGATTGGGGTTGGCGGCGGTGGGAATCGTTGATTTCTTGCCTGTTTTGGGATTTGAGTCGGGATCCAAAGGTCCGTAGCCGGTGGCAACTTCTTCGCCGTCAAAATAACCATCGCCATCGGTATCGGGGTTAAACGGATTAGTACCGTATACTATCTCATCACAATCGGACAGTCCGTCATGGTCACTGTCTCTTTTGCAGGGGTCACTACTTGGATCTAAAGTTGTATCGGTCTGGGCTGTGCTAGTTGTGATATTGGCTGTGGCCCTGGTGCTATTGTGGACGAATAAACCGACTTTATATAAAACAAAAACAGCAATAACTATCAGCGCCCCCAAGATTATTTTTAATTTCTGAGACATCTTAAATCGATAGCCTAGAGCCTCCTAGATTTCCTAAACCACGTTAATAAATTTATACTTGCCATCAAAAGCAAATACGTCAAAATTATTGGCAAATCACCTACTCTATTATACCACGATTTGCCGGTACTTATGGCAATACTACCTGTTAATATCTGAGGCGACTCGTCAGGGGCCATGATTTGTGTTTTTCCACGCCCGGTTAATACATAGGAATAACCCACATTCGCCGCCAATATTATCGGTTTATCATTTTCTGCCGCTCTGAATCTGGCTGCAGCCAGATTTTGTTTTATGATAGTGAATTTGCCGTGAAAAATGCCGTAACTTGCCATACCTATTATGATGTCTGCACCTTGAGTTGCATCACGTGTGAGCCCGGGCGACATGATTTCCGAGCATACTATTGGAGCTACGCTGAATTGACCCTCAAAATTAACGGTTGAAACTTTTTTCCTGCCGACCTGGAAGGTTATGATATTTCCAAAATGCAAAGCTGGAATGCGCGAGAGCAGACCGGTGATTAAAGCTATTGGATAAGGCAAAAATTCACCGCCGGGTGTCAGTAATCGCTTGTCGTAATAACTGATAATGTCCTTCTTTGTATCCAGAGAAAAGACCCTTGAATAGGCCAGACCGCCAGAATCGATAATCCTGGAGCCGGAGATTATTAGGTGTGCTTCTTTGAAAAGCTGTGTAAAATAATTTTCTACCTGTTTGCCAGAAAGAATACTGCCTATGTTTTTGAAAAAATTGCTTCCTTCGGGAAAGACTATAACTTGAGCTTCGGTGTGTTCTTTGGCAACCTGGTTTAACAGGTTAAGCTGTTGTTTGAAATCATTCAGGACTTCGGTTGACGAAGGCGCGATACTGGTTGGCTGATAAGTTTGTATAATTGCAAAGTTTATTTTTTTTGCAGCGTTAGTATTGTCTTCGACAGTCTGTTTTCTGATCAGGATAAACCCGGCTCCGTAGATACAAACTACGATAGCCAAGAGAGCTATTAATGATCCGGATACTATTTTTTTATTGTTAAGGTAACCCTCCAGTATTTTGAAAGTTAAGAAGTTGACCAGAATAACAAGGAAAATTATGCCATATATGCCGGTATAGGAAGAAAAACTTAGAAACATCTGGCTATCGGCCAAAGCATAAACCGGATTACCCAATGTCCAATGCGGTCCCAGAAGTGTGCCCGAGCCAAGCCATAATATGCCATAGCCGATAGAACGTATGTACTCCAGCAAAGTAAAAACCGCCGGCAGGACTAGGCATAAAATTAATGTGGAGTATCGATTTTTTTTGAAAATTGAAAATTGTAGTCCACAAATTAACCCGAAGAAACCCCAAAATAGCGCAACGAAAATACAGCAAAGG
>JBGQJN010000024.1:0-15097 GCA_041499075.1 Minisyncoccia bacterium
ATAGAAAGATCCAACTTATGCTCAAAAATGATATAGAGCATGAGTCCGTAGAACAAAAAGGCGACTTCTTGGCGGATGAGGAAGGGCATATCCGTGAAAAAAGTCGGAAAAGCAATAAAATAGATTGTGCCGAGGAGCGATATTCTGTGGCTCGTCCAGTGACGGCCTATCAAATAGACAAGAACGGGGCAAAATGCAAAAAATATCTGAAAGAAAAACTTATAAATATACTGGTCCGGCACTTTGAGCAGGTTGAAGAATACCGTCGGTAATATGGTAATGCTCAAACAAGCGTTATATGGATCACGAAAAGCGGCAATACTCCAAATGCCGGCGTTTTTCGCCAATTCAAAAACCTTAAATTCCGATTGAATATCATGGCCGGTAATGTACCACCCCCGTAAACTGGTCATCAAGAGCAATGATAACGCCATGAAAAATAACGCAGTCGGGATGGTGCTATCACCTGCCGATTTGGCGTAGTATATCAGGAAAATTATGTATACACCCATTCCTCCAAGCATCACCATCGTCCATATGTTGCTACCTCCGTTATTAAGACTAATGGTTCCCAGAATACTTAACGCTACAAAAATGATCGGAAAAAATGATAACCAAGAATCGAGTTTAGAAGGAAAAAGCTTGCCTAATTTATCCTGAACGTTCAGTTCCCAATCTGATAGCCTTTTCCAGGCAATAGAGGAAAGCGCCAGCAAGAGAATACCCGTCCCTACAAGAAGAATATTTTGAGCAAGCGGCCGTGCGATGCCAAATATTGGAAGTAAGAAATTACCGATTAAGCCTACGAGCATAAGTTCCAAGATGCTGAAACCGACACTCAAAGATAAGCTGGCCCAGGATGGCAGATCTTTTAGCTTTAAGCTAAGTACGGTAAGCGTGCCCGGTACAAGCACAAGAAAAAGAAAACCAATGATATTAAGAATCTGAAAATTATTAAAATGCGTAATTGAAAGCGTTACAAAAGTCAGCCACCATAATATGGCGCCAATAATAAGAGAGCTGCGTTTTATGATTATTCCGTTCATAATTGGATGCTGCTATAAACTTGCTCAAGTTGGTCTATGAATCGTGAGGGCTTGTATTCTTTTGACTTTTTGGAGCTTTGCTTCGAAAGTAAAACCAGTTTTTCAGGATTACGCCAGAGTTCTTTAATTGCTTTTGCAAAATTTTCCGGATATGGCTTGTCAACCAGCACCCCGGTATCCCGGAGTAGGTCTCTGATGCCCCGTACGTTCGTTCCGATAATAGGCAGACCGGCAGCCATAGCCTCAAGAATTACAAGAGATGTCCCCTCTTCATCTGAAGATATGACCAGAGCGTCGCTTTCTCTGTGATACAAGCGAACTTCCGCCTCGTTTTTCCCTCCAACAAATATAATATTTGTGAGACGAAGTTTCTGGACGAGCTTCTCTAATTTATGCCACTCGTCTCCATCTCCAACGATGGTTAGACGGACAGGGATTGAAAGCTTGGATACCGCCTCAATGAGCCGCTCAACGCGCTTCTGATGGGCGAGCCGACCGACATACAAAAGGCGGAACTCTTTTGTTGGCGAAAGGTAGACGCAATTAGAGAAAAAATCAGCGCTGACGGCATTCGGGACAAAAACTATATTTTCTTCCGGTACTCCGAATTTATTTTGAATAACCGCGACTTGATCTTCGGAGCAAGCAACTACTTTGCGGGCGTTTTTCATCAGAGGTTTCCACAACAGTTTTTTATAGATTGAAAAAAGAGGACCTAGAATTCCTGACGGGCCGACATCCAAGTGAAAATGGACAACGTAAGGGATATGACGAAGTTTTGAGACCAATAGAACAAGCTCCGGATAATATGCCTGGGAAAGATGCAGGTGAATAATCGAATTTTTCGGTAATGCCAGGAGCTGCCACAGAAACATGGGCGCAAAGGGCGTGTGAGCGAAATCAAAACTCCATAAGGCGGTAACGCGCAGGTTATTTTTTTGTTTACTCCCTCTCTTAATGCCGCTACTGGCAGAAGTAATAACGTGAACCGGATAGCCGCGTTTGGCGAGTTTTTCGGCGGACATCTGCGCCACGCGCTCCAAACCGCCCAGATGGGGCAGATAATACGGCGATACATGTACGATTGTCGGTTTTATAATGTCCATATATTTTTTATGCCGGTCTGAGTATACCTAGAAAAAGCTTATGATATCCTTCGGAACTCCCCTCCCATTTGAACTGACGTGCCTTAACAAGACTGGCCTGACTGAATCTTTCTGCTAAACTATGATCGCCGAGAATACGCTCAATAGCACTTGCAAGCTCTTCCGCATTTCCGGACGGCACTAAAAGGCCGTTTTTTTCATTATCCACCACCAGCGGAATCCCGCAGGCATTTGAAGCAACGACCGGCAATCCGGAGGACATGGCTTCTAAAATTACCATGCTGAAACTTTCATTCTTAGATGGAAGAACAAAAATATGTGCTTGCTGATACTTTTCTGCAAGTTCTCGCCCCTCTAGTCGGCCGGTGAATGTAACATTTTTGTTTAAGCCAAGCGTACGGGAAATTTTTTCGTACTCATTTCTCATATCGCCGTCGCCCACAACAAAAAGATGGATATCGGAAATGGTCTCGTGTAGTTTTTCCATTGCCCGAAGAAGTACTCTCAATCCTTTATGTCGTTCCGCCCAGCCAAGTCCGGCAACAAAAAGAATGGTCGGTTTTTGGGCTTTTTTTGTTAAATCCGGCTTAAAGAGTTCTGGATCAACTGCGGGTGTGATCGTAATACTTTTAGACAAGTATCGTCTTAGAAAATTAAAACGAAGGAAATCAGATGAACATACGAGAAAATCCGCTCGCCATAAAAGTAGCGGCAGTATTCCATTTTCGTATAACCATATAAAAATATCGGGCAAGAATTTACCTTTACGCATACTACCGGCATGGTATGTGACGATGATTTTTTTATTGCCCGCCAGCAGTGCCGTGATATCACCGATGCCCGGTACCGGAGCATGAATGTTGATGATATCGGGATTTTCTATTTTTAGAATATTCCTGATCTTGCCAAACCACTTAAAAGAAAAGGGCGTATTAGAAAATTTGAGACTATAGGAAAGTCTATAAACGGTAAGGCCGTCCATTTCTTCCTTTATATCTTCGCCATAACGTTCGCTGGAAGTAATCACAACAACTCTCCAGCTACGATCTTCTTGCAATCGTTTAGCTATCTCATACGCATAACGCTCTAAGCCACCGCCGTAAGGCGGGAAGTAAGGAGTTACTATCGCAATTGTGCGCTGTTGGTTTGTATTCATATAAGTTCTCCGTTCGTTAAATATTTAACCTTGGTATTATCGGATATGTGTTTTAGCACGCGCTCTAAGCGTTGCCAGTCGTTATTTTTATCAATTTCCCAAGAGTGTCCCCAAAGATGGAAAATTCCTCCATTTTCAAGCATCTTGTCAAAAATAGAAATTGCCAGCTCATCCCAATTTAAATACTGCCTAATGAAACCGCCCATACCTGCATTACGAAAAATGGGTAGAATGTCAGACCAATGCCGATATGCCTGTATGGTTGTGGGTATGGCAAAGAAATCACCATCTATATCGGTTCCGAAACGCTTAACCGTACGGCCGAGTTTGAATCCGGCTTTTTTGAGCATGGTTTTGTGTTTTTTGTTATAACATCCGGCCGGATAGCAAAAACTGACAATTGTCTTCCCCGAAATTTTTTCTAAATAAGATTTTGAATCCCCTATTTCTTTCTTTGCAATATCGTCACCGACCTTAGTCAAAATCGGGTGCGTCATGGTGTGGGCGCCAATTTCCATATCGGCTGAGAGTGCTCTGATTTGTAGGTCGGAAAGTCGATCGATACGAGCGATCTCTCTCTCTTTGGGAGAAATATAAAAAGTGCCTTTGAGATTATATTTCTTCAAGAGTCGCGCGAGCCTGATATCCAGTACGTGCCCGTCGTCCCAACTGGTTGTTACGATTATTTTTTTCATCTTATTCAAATACGCGCCTTGCCTGTTCGGCGACAAAGTGCCAATCATATTGCTCAATATTTTCCATTGATCGCATCTTTTTGGGATTCTTCATGATATACATTATCTTGTCGGCGATATTCCTTGCATTGGGCTCAACCAAAAATCCATTGTGGCCTTCGTGAATAAGATCCTTAGCGGCATTATCTTCATGGGAGGTAGTGATCACCGGTATGCCGGCGGCATTAGCCTCAATGGCAACGAGACCAAACCCCTCCCTGGTAGAAGGCAAGACTAACATTTTGGAGGCCTTCATGAGACCGTAGAGACCTTGGTGGTCATTTACGAGGTTAAGCATATGAATATTCTTTTCTAATCTAAAACGATGGATGAGCATTTCAATATTTTTACGTTCTGGGCCATCACCCACGATTTTACATAAGATATCCGGAAACGAATATCTGACTATACCTATTGCCTTTATGAGTAGACCAACATTTTTATGGCTAAGAAGGCGACCGACAAAAATAACATCACTCTTATGGTTCGCTGTTTTGGCGGTATTTATACTTTTTAAATCAACGCCCAGGGTGACCGTTTTTATTTCTTTCTTAAAACCGGCTAATCGGAGGCGTGCTGTCGTATGATTTGAATTTGAAATGATGACGTCCGGCATCATAAAAGACAAACGTTCAATGAGATAGCCTAAGATACCGGCAGGACCCTTGAGGTATCCAAGCCAATAATTGCGGCCCCAGACTTCATGCCATGTGGCATGAAGTTTTTTTCGCTTCAGCCATGTAACAATACGCGCACTAAAGACCGGAAAAAACGGCATATGGTCAACGTCAAGAACATCAAATTTGGCAAATAATAGCTTGAGTGTAGCTAAGCCGAACATAATGGCTTGGTATATGGATCGGCGATCACCGCTGTAAAGCGGGTACAGCTTACTGATGGCATGAAAATGCACACCGTCATGCACAATATCCTTAGTCCCGTTCCACCATTTCATTGTATATATATGCACTTCCCGGCCCTCGCATACTAAGCGCTTTGAAATTTCGTAAAGACGCCGCTCTTTACCGCCCTGGTTGTAGGGCATGACCGCATCAGAGACAAAAGCGACACGCTGAATCTTAGGTTGCGCGGGATTCCAGAACAGATTTTTAGCAAACATCCGTAAGATACGCATGCCGTCGTAAAAGGGATGCAGACTTGCCTCACCATCGCGAACATCATAACTGATGGGTACGCAGGAAATTTCTTCGCCCAGGCGAGCCATTTTGGTAACCATTTCCATTTCAATTGCGAAACCATTGGATTTTAAATGCGGGCGCAATTGCTCGAGGGCATTGAGTGTCCAGGCAAAATAACCGGTGAGGACATCGGTCACATTCGCTCTGTAGACATAGCGTACCAAATGAGAAAAGATCCAATTGCCCATGCGGTTAAGCGACTCCATAGATCCTTCGGAAATTCTTCCGCCCAAGCGTGAGCCGATGACAACGTTACAAAATCCAGAGTCCAGCGGCTCGATTAGACGCAAAATTTCCTGGGAACGGTAAGTGTTGTCTCCGTCAAGCATGACTACGTAGTCGGGCTTGGTTCTGGAAACATAACTAAATCCGCGGCGCATGGCATTACCCTTGCCCTTATTCGGTTCAAACAGGACAGTAGCACCAAACAAGCGGGCAATCTCCGCCGTCCGGTCTGTTGAATTATTGTCAATAATGACAATGTTCAGTTTGTATCCGTACATGCGCATACGCTTAATCGGAAATCCGCGTATGACCGCGCCGATACCCTCTTCTTCGTTATAGCAGGGAATAAGGGCCGTAACTTTTTTGAGTTTGGTATTCATGATTACTGCGCGTTGATTAATGAAAAATGTATATCTTGATTCAGTTCCGGCAAACTCACAAAGATTGTTTCCTTGGGATGATTTACTGAATCAAATCTGTATGATTCAAGAATGGTTTTAGACTCGTTATCCTTGAGAGACTGCGTACGGTTATCGATAGTAACTATGTGCCCAAGTTCATCTTGCAAATACACGCTATAATGGTAATCAACATTTTTACCCTCCAGATTATGGATAGTAAAAGAAAAGTATACAATTCTGCCGTCGGGTATCTTTTTGGGCAAGGTAGTACTGTTTTCAAAATATAACTCCGTAAAATGCTCGCTGGTCGGTATGAGCTTTAGATTATTTAACTGCCTATATATCACAAAACGGTAAGTATATGCAATAAAAAAAATGGCAAGTACTATGCCTGATATGGCTAACAAACGTATCTTTTTATGGTTGTTGGATTTAGGAATATCCATATTTAACAGGGTTATTCAAGGCATCGCGACACTAGGGCTATATCATATTTTTAACATATTTACATCATAATGTCAAATGCAGGCCTAAAAAACCAGGCTGAAACCCAGGATATCACAAATCCTACTTGGGACTTAAATTAGATATAGCCCATTGGTTAAATTGACGAAATTTGTCTAAAAATGGCGTTCTAATTTGGGACATTAAAAAACACCTTGAAAAAATCAGGTGTTTTTTATCAATTACAGCGCTATTTTTTTTCTGGAGCTACGGGTACGGCCGGCACGGCTTCTTCGGTCGCCTCCGCACCTTCTTCGGGCTTCTCTTTCTTAATGACCTCAACATCTTCAACGCCGCCGGCGGCCAGAGGAATCTCAAGTTGTGCCTTGAGTTCTTCTTCGGAGATAGGTTCCTGAATCAGTGCAACAATAGATTCCGGTTCCGCTTTGACGATCAGCTTATTTGAAATTAATAGATCTTTAACCAGAACCTGGTTCTTGAATTCAACCAGTCCGGAAATATCAACGTCGATCTGGTGGGGCAAATCTTGCGGCAGGCCCTCAACTTCAATTTCTGAAATGTTCTTCACCAAAATACCGCCGAGACCCTTGATTGCCGGCGATTCGCCGACAAAGTTGAGCTGTATCTTGGCGTGGATTTTTTCGTCCAATCTTACCTTATAGAAATCGGCATGCAAAAACTTGTCGCTCCGTGCGTCCCGGGCTACATCATGAATAATAGTAGGATAGTCCCTGTCGTCTACCCTCAAGTAAACCACGGTTGACTCCCCCGCCTCGGCATAGACTCTCTCAAAGTCCTTAACCGGCACCTGAATCGGCAGTGACTCAAAACCGCGCCCGTATATAATTGCCGGCACTAAATCCTGCCGTCTTAATGACTTCACCTGTCTGCCGGTAATATTGCGCATCTGCGCTTGTAGGGTTATCTTCTGCATTAGCGGTTAATTTAGCATAACTGCGTCTGAATTTCAAGAGTTGTCATTAGCAGCTGGAAAAATTCAGTTTTTTGTTTAGTCGGACTGCTAATACTTGCCTGTAATTAGTTCTGTCGGTCATTTGTCAATTTTAGACCCCCCCTTGCATTAATTTTGTAAATGTATTATAATAATATTTAAGCTTACTAAAGCTGGTTAATAAGGCAAACCAACCAAAATAACCCTTATTTTGGCCGGGTTTATGTATTAATCAGACATTTAATGAACTATCTCTACCCACGCTCATTATATAAAGGTCGAAAAACCAAATTTTTTGTCGGATTTTTTATACTAGTATTTGCTTTGTCTATGATATCGCAATTTATTCCATTAAGAGTATTTGCTACATCCGGATATACTCAAAGTAATATAACATCTAGTATTAATGGTTTTATCGTTACACTTTCGGGAACATCCAGCGCCAATCCCTATGTTGGTACTTCGAGTCAACAAAACCTATCGGTTGACTGGGGAGAAGATCTTAACTCGACAATGGATTGTCCTACAAACCCAACCATTAACTTCACGGGAATAAGTACAAATCCGAAAACATTTTCAAAAAATTGGACACTCAATCATACATATCCTGGAGTTGGTACTTACCATATTTTCGTACGCGTCCATCATTCAAATTGTCAGGGTGGAGAAAGTTCGTCAGATGGAACAGAAACCGTACAGGTAGTTATTATTATTCCTACATCAACGCCGACTCCTACGCCGACTCCTACCCCGACTCCTACCCCGACTCCTACGCCAACACTAACTCCTAGCGATACTCCGACCCCGATTCCCTCTGAAACACCTACTCCAACACCAAGTCCATCTGATACTCCTACTCCAAGCCCGTCAGATACAGCGACACCGACTCCTTCTCCGACTCCTACCCCCGATGGTGGTGGAGGTGGCGGGAGTGATACAACTCCGACACCGACACCTTCTGATACTCCAACTCCCGCTCCAACGGCAACACCAAATTCTGGTGGTGGCGGAAGTGGCGGTGGAAGTTCATTTTTCTTCCCGACTCCAACTCCGACAGTAGCCGGAGCTTCTACTCAAGCCACAGTTACATCTTTGCCTCAAGTCTTGGGAGCAGCCACTGTTTTGCCCAATACTGGTATGTCCGCTCTGGATAAGATGTTATTTTCTTTGTTCAGCGCTTTCTTATTCACCGGTTTCCTGATGTTATCCGTCGGCTACGAAATACTTCCTAAGGTAATTCTAAAGAAAATCAGATAATAGCATTTTGAGTGAACAAGAAAATCCTGACTAAAAACCACCCTAAAAGCGGTGGTTTTTAGTCAGGGCTTGCATTATTTTCTAAAGTGTATTATAATATATAAATACTATCTCCCCGCTAACTGGCACAATTAAAACTATTGGACCAATTAGCTGGTAGGTTGACGTAATCTGCCTTAAATACTATATCAAAACAATGAATCTACTATACCCCAAATTTGACCCGGAAAAGCATTCTCTTTACTTGCCCAGGGAAATAAACCTTATACACCCGCTATCAGACAGCGATAACTTTTCTTTTGGCAAGAAAAACAGGTTACTGACAGCAATTTTTATACTAACTTTTACTTTCTCTATGACTATATCGTCTCTTGGCGTATCAGCCCATCACGATGATGATATACATACCCCAACACCCACACCTTGCCCTGAACACTCTTTGACGGTGGCACAATATCATTACATAGTGAATAATGTATCTTACAATCAATTGGCTGGCCACGTTAACGCAGGCGATCAGGTAACGGTAGATTTTATACTCGCAGGATGCGGATTGAAAACGCTATCTTTTGTATCCTATAACGCGCCGGCCAACTTCTCGCTACCCACACAAACGCTTTTCATTTCCGACACCCAAACTTATGAAGCCGGCGAAAATACACTTAATATCACTATCCCGCCTTGCTACTACCAAGTAGACTTCGTTTACGGCACGGTAATCAGCAACTTCAATCCGCCTCAAGTTACCTATGGCGCGCAAAACCGATACATAGATGGAATCTCAGGCGGTAATGCTTGTGTCGCGACTCCCAGTCCGACTCCGTCTGACACACCCACTCCTACTCCGACAGATACATCCACTCCGACGCCCACACCATCTAATACATCAACTCCCACTCCAAGCCCGTCAGATACAGCGACACCGACTCCTTCTCCGACTCCTACCACCGATGGTGGTGGAGGTGGCGGGAGTGATACAACTCCGACACCGACACCTTCTGATACTCCAACTCCCGCTCCAACGGCAACACCAAGCTCCGGTGGTGGTGGCGGAAGTTCGTTTTTCTTCCCGACTCCAACTCCGACAATAGCCGGACCTTCTACTCAAGCTACAACTACACCCCCACCTCAAGTCTTGGGAGTATCAAAGGTCCTGCCTAATACTGGTATGTCCGCTCTGGATAAGATGTTATTTTCTTTGTTCAGCGCTTTCTTACTCACCGGCCTTGTAACACTATCCATAGGCTACGAGATCCTGCCCAAGAAGATATTAGAAAAATTGGAATAAACTAAATATACGGGCCGCGTAGCGGCCCGTATATTTAGTGGAAGTATGCAAAACAAACTGTCGAACTACAACTCTAATTCCCGGAATAAAAAAACTTATCGTGTTTTAGGTTTTGTTTTTCTTTTAATAGGCATTATCGGACTGGCTTTGCCTTTCTTAAGTTTTGGCCTCCTAAATGATATAAGTTTTTTGGCAGAAGCGGCCAAAGACCAGTCTGTTGAAATTATAAACCCGACTCCGATTCCAACTGATTTAGCTATTGTTTCACAAAGTAATACACCTACTACAACGCCAAAATCAATAGCAGGCTACAACCCCAACCAGCCGCAGATTACCGACCGCCTTACTATCCCTCAAGCTGGTATTGATATGCCGATTCTTCAAGGCAACAGTGTAAGTATCCTCCTCAAGGGCGGCTGGCTTTTCCCGGGCACATCTACGCCCGATGCCGGCGGTAATTCGGTAATCTTCGGGCACAGATTTAGATATCTGCCGCCTATCAGCAATACTTTTTATAATTTAGACAAAGTAAAAAATAGTGATCAATTTACAATAACATGGCGAGGTAAAATTTACACCTACCAGGTCGTGAACATAAAAATAATAGAACCGACTGATCTGTCAGTTCTCGCCCCAAGTACAATGAGCCAAGTCACACTCGTCACTTGTTCGCCTCTTTTTTCTTCTAAACAGCGCTTGGTCGTTGTAGCCAAACAGATAACCTATTAACTACCAGACCGGTAGTAATGCCAACTATAATTCCTCCGACTATATCAAGCGGCCAATGTACACCGGCGTAAATTCTGGCTAACCCCATGAGCAACGACAATACAAAGAGTGTCCAACCCAACTTGCGATTGGACAAGTAAGTAACGGCCGATAAAGCAAAAAAGAAAGCGGCGTGACCCGAAGGAAAAGACGAGCCACTTTCCGGTATGAGCTGATGAACCTGCATGACAATAAACGGCCTGGGATGGAAGTATAGAAACCGGATTATGCTTGTTACGACAAAACGAGCAATAACCGCAGCAATTAAGGCGACAGAGATCATGCGCCGACTGCCTGGCTTAATAAACCAAAGATATATTAAATACGCGACGATAATATAACCGACATAAACGGCGAAAAAAACGGCCAATTTGTCCATCCAAACATTACGTCCGGCCAGATCGTTGATTTTTAAAAATAAGTCTTGGTTAATCATGCTCAACTAAAGTTACCAGATTTTTTAAAACCGCGGTGATGACAATCGGCCCAACTCCGCCTGGTACTGGGGTTATAAGTGATGCCTTGCGACCGACATTTTCAAATTCAACATCGCCGACAGATTTGTCCCGATTTGCCACAGACGAAGACTGGCCAGCAAATCGAGGATTCACGATTTTTCTATCCAAGTCTTTGGATGAAAAATCGGAACCTTCCACGCTCTTATAACCGAAATCAATTACCACCGCTCTTTCTTTTATCATATCAGCTTTTACTAGATTTGCCTTACCCACACCGGAGATAACGATGTCGGCATACTTGGACATCTCAGCAGGATCAGGAGTAAACTCGTTTATGATGCTTACTGTTGCCCCCTCCTGCGCCAACCAATGGCTTACCGGTTTGCCGACAAGCAAACCATAACCGAAAATGGCGCAATTTTTACCTTTTAGGTCAATGCCGTGTTTCTCCAAAATTATTTTAACCGCCTCAACTGCTGGCGGCAAAATAGATGACCTGCCGGCAAAAAAAGCGCCTTGTGACTTCTCTGACAATACATCAATGTCTTTTTCAGCTGGAATGGCATTAAGAACGTATTGCGTGTTGATATGCGCTGGCAAGGGCAACTCAACTATCACACCATCATTAATACCGGCTTTGGCTATGCCGACAATTTCTTTGCGAAGTTTCTGCGTAGTGATAGCTGCCGGGAATTCGTAAATTCGATACTCAATACCGACCCCTTCTGCCGCTTTCTTTTTTAGTTCTAAAAATTTACGGCCATTACCGGTATCTCCAACCAAAACCGCCGCCAGCCGCGGCGGTTTTGTTAATTTTTTAACCTCTTCTGCCACATTAATAAGCATTTCTCCGGCTATTTTCTTACCATCGATTACCATAAATTTATTTTAACAGAACTGCCTTAATTTTTCTTGCGACCACAATCATATCTTTTTCTGTCATACCTCGGGTGGTAACAGCGGGTGTGCCAAGACGTATTCCTGATGGGTCCCAGGGTTTGCGCGGATCATAAGGAATCATATTTTTGTTTACAATGATACCGGCGCGCTCCAGCCGCTCCCCCGCCTCTTTGCCGGTCAAGCCGAGAGGCGTGGCATCAACCAGCATCAAATGATTATCCGTACCGCCACTAATAACTTCAAATCCCAGCCGCTTGAGTTCTGTGGCCAAAGTTTTGGCATTAGCGACAACTTGCTTGGCGTATTTTTTAAAGCTGGATTTCAACGCCTCCTCAAACGCCACGCCTATGGCCGCGATGGTATGCAATTGAGGTCCGCCTTGAAGTCCCGGAAAAACTGCTTTATCAATTTTTTCAGAAAGTTCTTTTTTGGAAATGATCATCGCGCCGCGCGGTCCACGCAATGTTTTATGGGTGGTTGTGGTTACGATATCAGCATAAGGAAACGGGGAAGGATGCACACCGCCGACAACCAAACCGGCAATGTGAGAAATATCAGCCATAAGCATCGCCCCGACCGAATCCGCAATTTTCCGGAATTTTTTGAAATCAAACTTGCGCGGGTAGGCCGTGGCCCCGCAAACAATAAGCTTGGGTTTGAATCTCGTAGCGATCCGCGCCACCTCATCATAGTCAATCCAACCATCACGCCCGACACCGTAATGCTCAAATTTAAATAATTTGCCGGTCACACTGACTTTGTGACCGTGTGTCAGGTGACCGCCGTGCTCAAGCGACATGGCAAGAATTCTTGCGCTCAGATCCACTGAGCCAAGGTACGCCGCCAAATTAGCAATACTGCCGGAATATGGTTGGACATTCACCCCATATCTAGTCGGCGAAATTTTGAAAACTTTATAAACCAAGCTCTTTGCTTCATCTTCGATCTGATCGACTATCTCATTACCAAAATAGTACCTTTGGTGCGACCTACCCTCGGCATATTTATTGGTCAAGGGCGTTCCCAAAGCCGCCAAGACATCTTTGGAAACGTAATTTTCTGAAGGTATCAGATCGATTACTTTTTTTTGGCGAGCAATTTCTTTTTTTATTAGATTTTTTATCATACTCCAGGGGTTAAATGTCTAAAAGTTTCAATAATTGATCCGGTTTAGACGGTCCGACACGAAGTATCCTTGGTTTGATAGTTGAAAAATCCAACACAGTTGAAGATTGTGCCAACGGTAAAACTCCGGCATCAAGAATCAAGTCCGGTTTCCAAACCTGCTCTTTGAATGATTCCAAAACTTTATTGACATCGCCGGTAGCTTGATCTCCCGAAATATTGGCTGAAGTAGAGGTGATCGGATAACCAAATTTGGCAAGAAGTCTGTCTGTTAAAGAAAAATTAGGGATTCTGATACCGACGGTACTGCCATTGGCAGTGATAATTTTGGGAATAATATTTTTCTTTGGCAAAACTACGGTAGTCGCTCCCGGCCATATCTTTTCAAGGATTATCTCAAGCTTCGGCGGCACAAAAGCAAGTTCCCTGACCCATTTGATGTTTCGGGCAATAATTGGCATGGGCTTGCTATGGGGACGATTTTTGATTTTGAAAACATGATTCACGGCCTGCCAATCACAGGCATTGGCACCAAGACTGTAAACCGTGTCCGTCGGATAGACGATAACTCCGCCCTTTTGCAAAACGGCTATCGCTTCGGCTATAACTTCGCTGAAGTCTTTTTTTAGATCGACTGCTAGTACCTTCATAATGCCCAGAGTAGACTCATCGGTAGTCTGGCTAATTCTCTCTAGGATTATGCCGCACAAAATGCCGATCGTCAATAAGATCGGCAAGAAATTGAGGAAATATAGATCTAGGCAATTCTTACAGACGAATTGTAGCTGCGACGGAATTTAAGAGTATTCCGGATAGAAGCTGAAACACCAAGCACTAATAGCGTGTAGAGCGCCAGAGGAGAAAGAAAAAATTTATAAGCGCCGACAATAAAGTGGCCCATCGGCCAAGTGGAAACGGAAAAGTAATTACCGCGGATATCAAACCAGACTTCTCTAGCCATCAATGGTGCCATGGATAAACAAACTGCCAAAAAATATCCTCTCCACCTATGGTGGCGCTCCACCAAACTGACTCTGGCCATTACCCGACCGGTGAAGTCAGCAGAAGGCTCGATCTGATATTTTGACTGATTTATGCCTTGAATCTTAGTACGGATAAAGTCATCGAGGCTTTCGTCACTATTGTATCTCATATTGGAGAACTGTGTCTTTAAGGACGGAGTTTGCTTTGATCGCTTCAAGCAAAATTTTCCTGGCCCTATGGAGACGACTTTTAAGGGTATTTTGGTTAATATTCAAAAGTTTGGAAATTTCTTTGTAAGAAAACCCATCGTAATACAAAAGCTTAATGATGGCTTTGTCTTCTTTAACTAATAGATCTATACAATTATCCAATTCTTTAGAAACTTCCAAGTTAGCAAAATGCTCATGATAATCCGTATTGGCCGCACCGGCAATATTTTCAAGCATGATATCCTCCATGGCAATATCACGATTCTTATTTTTTCTGAAAAAATCTATAACCGTATTGCGGGCGATCATGAATAGCCAGCTTTTAAGTTTTTCCTGTTCATTGAGACTGCTAAGTTTGAGATAGGCCTTAATAAAAGTTTCTTGAGCTAAATCTTCGGCCTCATAACGATTACCGACAAAACGGTAATGAAAATTAATTAAGTCACGCTGATAGCATTTAACTATCGCCTCAAATTGAGTCTGGTCAGCTTGCATAGGTTTAGATTAGCACAATAATCTAGACGTAGGCATTGACATTTAGGTTGCGGACTTGCAGATTTTAAAAATCTGCAACCTGGCGATATACCTCGGCGTCATACTTGGTATGGTCATCCAATACATACACAAACGGGGTCCGCCTGAGAGGTAAAATACACCTCTCTTTAGCCCCTTGCCGCGCCCCGCGCGGCAAGGGGCTATTAAATTACAAAATTAATGAGCTTGTTTTTAACAAAAATCACTTTCTTAATCCCTGCATCGGTAATGTATTTTTGAACTTGAGGATCGGATAAAGCCATCTGTTTGACCGTATCTTCGTCGATATC
>JBGQJN010000025.1:0-14792 GCA_041499075.1 Minisyncoccia bacterium
CCATTTTATTTCGGTTTCAACGACTTGCCGGTACATATTTTCAAAACCCTCGGCCACGCCCTTAATGACCGCCGTACTCATATCCGAAAGGGACGTCAGCATTAAAATTCCTGAAATTGACAGGATGTATTTATAGGTGCCATAAGTTGCCTTCGGCAGAAGATTACCAAAGGCTATGACCAGGAAGAAACTGCAAAAATTGGAAACGACTTGGCTTGAAAGCAGCCAGGATCCGTGTATGGCGATATATTTGAGATCGGTCTGCAAGAAGACCTCTAACCTAAGGAAAATACCCTTAACTTTACTTTTTATCGTCTTTATCATATGCTTTCAATATACGTTAAATAGCTTATTTTCTCAAATTTTCAAACAAAAATGAAAGTTATTTTTGTTACTACTCAATTGGATTTTATCCGCGGCGGCGGATCTAATTTTGATAGAGACCAGAGGGCGAGAGCGTTGCTTGATCTCGGATGTGAAGTCAGGATAATTACGGCCCTTTCCTTTAATAACCACATAAAAGATAAATTGCCATACGAGATTATAGAAGAAAATCTTCATCCGAAGAAATTGAGCTTCTTAAAATTTCATAAAGCTGTAGCGGAAATTTTAAGAAAATATGAGCATCAGGCAGATATTTTTTATGTAGATGGCCATGTTTTTGGATTTGGTGCCGGTCTTTATAAATCTGGGGGCGGCAAGAAAATAATTTCGCACTATGAGAATTACGGGTTTCCAACCGGATTAACCCCCGTCTCTTTTAGAAAAAAAGTTATGTATTTTCTGAAGAAAAGCATGGACCAGCTTGTTTTTTCGAGATGGGAAAATAAAGTTGACCTGTTGTCTTTCTCTTCTCCGGTCGCAGCTGGTATTTATAAAAATAGAGGTTTAGATGAGAGAAAATTTTTTATTTTACCGAATGTTTTGGACGTGGAATTTTTTACACAAAAAGTAAGGGATTTTCTATGTAATAACCCGACGAAATTTCATATACTATATTCTGGGAGATTAATTAAAGAGAAGGGCGTAGAGATCTTAATTAAAGCCGCTACTAAACTTAAGGACTTGGATATAGGCATAGATATAGTAGGCGGAGGACCCGAAAAGGATAACCTGAAAAAAATGGCTAAGAAATTGAATGTTGACCATACGATTTATTGGTACAACCGGGTGGATAGAGATGTTTTAAGTTCCCTGTATCACCATGCTGAACTCTTCGTTTTTCCGGTTATTTGGACTGAAACATTCGGTGTTGCTGCACTTGAAGCAATGGCCTGCGGCGTTCCCACGATTGTTGCTTCTGATACGGGAACTGCTTGGGCCGTAGGAGACGATGCCTTGGTGTTTAAGCGTGGTTCTTACAGAGATTTGGCAGAAAAGATCAGGGCTGTATATGGAGATGAAAAACTAAGAAACAGGTTGTCGGAAAGGGGTAAGCAAAAGTCAAAGGAATACGATTATAAAAAAGTAAACAAGGTTCTTTACGAAAAAATGTTGGAGTTAGACAACTTAAAATGAATGAAGTAATAAATGTGAAATATCTATGAACGGTTGCATGTTTTTAAATAGGTCATTTTTGAGGATAGGCCAGGCCTTGGCTCTGGATATGAATAAACGCTACGGTGTTGCTAACTGGTGTGCCTACGCTTATGGCAAGCCAGCCTATAATCTTGCCCTTAATAACGGCGAAATAAAATACGCACCGGTTTTAGTTGATGATATTTTGACAGTCGAAGCTGAAAACGAGATAGTTGATGATGATTTTCTGAAGGCCAAAGAAAAAGAATACGGCACTCATTTTTGGCTACTTTTTGCCGCTGACAGACACATGGCAATCAATTGGCCTCATAATTTTTATATAAAATATGATCCGATATTCAACTACTATCAGATCAAGCAGCAGTTGCAGTACCGGATTAAAGTCATAGAAAAAATGCTTGACCAGGCCAAACCGGATTTTATAGTTATGAGCTCTGTTTGTGCTATGGGCTCAATGCTCCTGTATTTAATTGCCAAAAAAAGGGCCATTAAAACTGTGATTCTTGATTTTGCACGTTTGGACCGGCAAGTCATTTTGACCGAGAGTATCTATGGTAATTTTACCGGCGTTGACAGGAAATTACCGCAACTTAAAAACGGCACTTATGATAGTCCGCAGAAACAAAACGCCGTTAAATGGATTGATAATTTCAGGAATAAACCAACCAAGCCACATTGGGCCGGTCCTCAAGAGCAGTTAACCAGCATGAGCCTTGAATTTTTTTTGAAAAACCTGACTCGTAAGATAATAAATTCTTTTAAAACCAATGGCTTTCCACAGATTTACGGTTACAGCGTCGCCAACTACCTTAAAAGAAATTATCTGATGTGGCTGAATCGGCACCGATTGCCGAAATATGATGAGCTTGATCCTAGAGAACAATATGCCTTTTTCCCGCTCCATTACGAGCCGGAACTGTCGCTTATGGTCTATGCTCCACAATATCAAGATCAACTGTGGCTGATCAAAAATATTGCCCAATCCTTGCCGATAGGCATGAAACTATGCGTTAAGGAGCATCCGTCTATGATTGGTTTGCGTAATCCAGCTTACTATCGCGACCTTAAAAAAATACCAAACTTGAAATTACTGGCCCACAGCCTGGATTCAATCGCCATTATAAAAAACTCCTCTATTGTTTTCTCTATTGGTAATACTACAGGCTGGGAGGCGGTGATTTATAAGAAGCCAGTCGTTGTTTTTAGCCCGATATTTTATAGTCAGCTTTCCGTTGTGAATTATTGCCGAGATTTGAGTCAGTTGCCGGATGCAATAGTCAAGCTGATGAACAATTACCAGCCCAATGATAAGGAGCTCATAGATTTTACGTCTTTAATTTTAGAAGATGCCATTGATATTGATTTAAATCGTCTTTGGTATAAAGAAACAGATATCAAAAAGATTGCCGATGATCCAGATTTGATAAAACTTTCTGACGCAATGATAAAGATGGCCAAGTCATAATCATTCAAGTGTGTATATTGCTACTTCGATCGGCCCTCAATTTAGTTTATTGTCGTAGGACTTAATTTTTGTTATTTTAGCAATCATGAATTCAAGTAAAAATAAAATGATGGTTTTGATTGTCGGCGGCGCCGGTTATATCGGCGGCGCCGTTACTAATATTCTGTTGGAAAGAAAGATTTCATTCGCGGTCTTCGATTGTCTTTTGTATGAACGTCAGTATTTAAAGCCGGTTAATTTTATCTATGGCGACGTCCGTGATCGCGACAAGCTCGCCTCCATACTGCCTGGTTTTACCCACGTTATTTGGCTGGCGGCGATTGTCGGCGACAGTGCTTGTAATATTGATAGCTGGATTACCGAAGAAATTAATACCGGTTCAATCAAGTGGCTGGTCCGGAATTATACCGGCAGGATTGTTTTTACTTCAACATGTTCGGTGTATGGTACAGGCAATAATCTTCTGACTGAAAAATCAAAAACTACACCACTTTCATTATATGCTAAAAGCAAGCTTGATGCCGAAGCTGTTCTTGCCAGTCATCCGAACACTCTTGTTTTAAGACTGGGAACCGCCTTTGGCGTTTCAGATAATCATTCCCGGGTGCGCTTGGACCTGGTAATCAATTATTTCGGTTTTACGGCAGCCACCAAAAACAAAATAGTTTTTTTCGGAGGCACGCAGTGGCGGCCGTTTATTCATGTCAAAGACATAGCCGAGGCCATTGTTAATAATCTGGACAAAAAAGTTACCGGTATATATAATCTAGCCACCACTAACTGCAAAATAGAAGATATAGCCAAGCGGGTGAGAGCACTGACTCTTTGCGAGGTTGGCCAAGCTAAGCATCCTTTTTGGGATAAGCGCGATTATCATGTCAGTACCGGTAAAGCCAAACGAGCAGGTATCCTCGCGGGACTGTCATTTCGCAGTGTTGATGTGGGTATAAATGACGTTACCGACTTAGTTAAAAGCGGCCGCATATCTCTTAACGAAAATGACGAACATTTTAATGACCGCTATCTTTTGAATCTTTTAAATAAAAAAGAAAAAATCTATGCCAAAACCAACAGTAGTTGAATATCCGATTTTTGCCGATGACAGAGGTGTGTTTGCGCCGGTTATTGACGGCCTTGGCAATATTGAACCGGCCGCCGGCAACATCAAGCGCATCTACTACGTCTATAATGAGAGCAGGGGGACGGTGCGCGGTTTCCATTACCACAAAAAAGAGTGGAAATTTTTTGTTATCGTTCAGGGTTCGGCCAAGTTTGTTATTTTAAAGCCGGATAAGCCGGAAGAGAAATATCAATTTATCAGTTCTTCAAGGAAGAGTAATCTAATCGTTGTACCCCCTTTCTATGCCAACGGTTGGATCTCTCTTGCCGATAACACCATTCTCATCTGCGCCTCCACTCTCACCACTAAAGAGTCTTTGAAGGATGATAAGCGCTTTGATCCTTACAAATGGGGTGACGTCTGGACTGTAAAGGCGCACTGATTCTCGGCTTAACCCATACTTGCTAAAAATAATGGATGTGCTATTTTAATTTGTACAGTTGTTTGACAAAAAAGGAGAAAATATATGAATTATCCTGGCCCATTTCCTAACGTCATAAAAATTGGTCCATGTTTTGTCGGGAAAGACAATCCAACATTTTTTATAGCTGACATAGGTGCCAACTTTGACGGCAGTCTGGCTAAAGCGAAGGAATTAGCTTTGGCTGCCAAAGAAGCCGGAGCGGATGTGGCTAAATTCCAAACTTTCAGCTCGCCCAGGATCGTCTCTGCCGTCGGTTTCTCCAAAATGAAACTTCGCGGCACACATAGCACCTGGCAGAAGCCGGTAGCTGAAGTTTTCAAAGATGCCGAGTTTCCCAGAGAATGGCACGAGGAGCTTTCGGAATACTGTAAATCAATCGGCATAATTTTCTCGTCGGCGCCTTATGATTTTGAGGCGGTTGACCTACTTGATTCTCTTGACGTACCCTTCATCAAAATAGGCTCCGGCGATATCACCTGGCATGAGATGCTTACATATATAGCTCACAAAGGCAGGCCGATGATTCTCGGAACCGGTGCCAGTACTTTGGGAGAAGTAGAGGAAGCCATAAGAGTCATAACCAGTACTGGCAACACGAAGCTTATTTTGCTGCAGTGTATTACCAACTATCCTTCAAAGATTGGAAGCGCCAATATCAACGTCATTAAAACCTATCGAGATGTTTTTGGTGTCATTACTGGTTATTCTGATCATACGCCGGGAGATATAGTGCCTCTTGGCACTGTTGCTCTGGGCGGTAAGGTCATAGAGAAGCACTTGACCCTGGACCGTAAATCCAAAGGCAATGACCATCCTTTCTCTATGGAACCAGGCGAGTTTAAGCTCATGGTTGATAGGGTGAGACAGCTTGAAAGTGCGCTAGGCAGTGATTACAAAGACGTCGTCGAGGAAGAAGAAGAGACGGTGGTAGTTCAGCGCAGAGCCCTGTACCTCGTAAATGACATACCGCACGGCCAAGCCTTGAGTAGCTCCGATGTCACAGAATTAAGGCCGGCCCTAGGTATTTTGCCTGAGTTCAAAGGCACCATAGCCGGTATGTTTTCCAAAAGAGATTTGAAGGCCGGCAATCCTTTATATTGGGAAGACTTGGAAAAGTAATATATTTACAGAATTTTAACGGCATGATTTACTATAAAAGTGGACAAACTTTCACCGGAACTGGTTTTCTCAATACTTGTGAGCAATAACCGTCTGAAGAAATCGGACGGTATTATTTTGCTTGAAGGAGACTACCACAATAGAGTTGCTCAGGCGGCCGAACTTTTTAAGAACGGCTGGGCGCCGACAATTGTAGTTTCCGGAGATACCGACAAGCCGGAGGTAAGTTCGATACACAGCCGCCATTTGATAGAAAGCCTGCTTAAAGAAAACATTCCCGCGAAGAACATAATACCGGAATTCAAATCCCAAAATACCTGGGAACAGGGCGTTGAGATAATGAAGATTGTCAAAGAAAATAAATGGAAAAGAATAATTTTGGTTGCTTCCAATTTTCATCAATTCAGAGCTTTTCTTACTTTTTTGAAAGCGATGAAAGAATTTGGTATGCAAATCGAAATTTATAATTCGCCGGCTAGATCTCTGGATTGGTTTAAGCTCAAGCCGGGAGAACCTTACGGTCCAAGGATTAATCTTCTGGAAGGTGAATTCAAAAGAATAAGTACTTACGTAAATAATGTGGCAAGTTTTGAGGAGGGAATCGAGTATCTAAAATGGCTTGAAAATCAGGCATAGTCTTATGAATATACAAAATGCAAAAAAAATAATGGGCCGGAATTTCATTGGCCCCGAGGAGCTTTCAAAAATCAGCTCCTTTTTAAATATTCAAAATCATATTCCGGCCAGCCTTATACCGGCCATTCCTTTTGATGAAAACCAGCTGCGGAAAATTAAAAATGATTACATTTTAATTTTAGGAGCCGAAGCGGATAAATCAGGTAGGAAACTTACGATTAATAGTATGCGTCTTTTATTCGGGATTGACCCGGCTAAAGCAGAGCCTTGTTTTTATAACCAAGACTGGTATATAAAAGAAAGGTTTACCGAAAAATCACTGGCGCGCGAATGGTATTTGGTGGGCAAGAAGGTGATTCCCGGAAGCCGTGGTCTGGCACCGGAGAAAATTAAGCTCAAAAATAAAGAGAAATTGCCGTCGGCAGTTTTGACAGCCTTTACATTTTTTAGCTGCTATTTTTTAAATAAGGAGATGCTTTGGAAAAATGATTTCATCTGGTGCGCCGACAAGGATTATAACGGCGATAGAATTTATACCGGTCGTTACATTGATCCTAACGGCATAAATAAAAATGGTTTTAATATTCACAGGTATCTGAATATACGTTCTGCTTTTGGAGCAGTGTCGGAGATATCAAAGTAAAATTATGAATATCAATATCACAACAATTATTCAAGCCAGGATGAATTCAAGCCGACTACCGGGCAAGGTTTTGCTTCCATTCGGCAACAAAACCAACATTGAAAGAGTGGTCGAGCGGGTGAGACGCTCCAAATACGCCGGCAATGTGGTAGTGGCAACTTCGGCCGAAAAGTCTGACGATTTGTTGGCCGATCTCTGCGCTAGACGCGGCATTAAATTTTATAGAGGCAGTTTGGACGATGTATTAGACCGCTATTATCAATCAGCCAATAAACTAAAACTGAAGCATATTTGCCGGGTGACTGCTGATTGTCCGCTCATTGATCCTAAAGTCATTGATTTAGTGGCGTTAAAATATATGGAGGGCGGCTATGATTGCGTGGGTGTGAACCGGCCTTTAGATAACTTATCTTATCCCGATGGCCTTGATGTTGAAATTTTTACTTTTGAGGCGCTAAAAAAGGCATGGCAAGAAGCAAAATTACTGGCTGAGCGGGAACATGTTATGCCCTACATATGGAATAATCCTGATAAGTTCAGATTGTTAGGATTAAGAAACAAGGTAGATTGGTCCGCCTATAGATTGGCGCTGGACGAGGCTGATGATTACAAGCTACTATCCCTGATTTACAGCAAGGTTAAGCCGCTGACAACAGAAAACATAATAAAATTTTTGGATAAAAACCCTAAAATTAGAGCATTAAACAGCCGCTTTACGCCTAATCAGGGCTATACTAAGTCAGTAGAAGAACAGTCTAAAATAAAATCGCATAATGATAAAAAAAGCTAAAAAAACCATAGCTCTTTGGAATAAGGCCAAAAAGCTGATTCCCGGCGGCTCGCAGCTTTTGAGTAAACGGGCGGAAATGTTTTTGCCGGAACAATGGCCGGCCTATTTTAAAAGGGCGAAGGGCATTGAAGTTTGGGATCTGGACGACAATAAGTATCTGGACCTGGCATATATGGGACTTGGCGCTTGCATATTGGGTTATGCCGATCCGGATGTGAATCTGGCCGTTAAAAAAGCCGTTGATGCCGGTTCGGTCACGACTTTGAATTGCCCAGAAGAAGTTGAGCTAGCCGAACTTCTGCTTGAGCTTCACCCTTGGGCCGGTATGGTGCGTTATGCCAGGACAGGCGGTGAAGCGGCGGCGATAGCTGTCAGGATTGCCCGCGCTTATACCGGCAAAGACAAAGTGGCCTTTTGCGGTTATCACGGCTGGCACGATTGGTATTTGGCAAGCAATCTTGCCAGCAAAAAAAATCTTGACGGGCATTTGCTTAAGGGTCTTGAACCAAGCGGTGTGCCGAGAGGTCTGCTGGGTACGGCCATACCTTTTGAATATAACAATATCGATCAACTTGAAGAAATCGTTAAAAAAAATAAAATCGGGGCGATAATAATGGAACCTATGCGGCATCAGGAACCAAGAAATAATTTTCTGAAAAAGATAAGAAAAATAGCCGACAGAATCAATGCCGTGCTGATCTTTGATGAAATTTCATCCGGTTTCAGAATGAATATCGGCGGCACTCATTTAACTCATCGGGTCTATCCCGATATTGCTGTATTCGGCAAAGCAATCAGCAATGGCTATCCGATGGCGGCTGTAATCGGCCGAAAGAAAATTATGGATGCGGCCCAAGCGACATTTATCAGCAGTACCCATTGGACCGAACGTATTGGTCCTGTAGCCACTTTGGCGACAATCAGAAAATTAAAAAAAGAAAACGTCAGCGGGCATATTGATAAAATCGGTAAAATTATTGCCGCCGGCTGGCAGAAACTTGCCAAAAAACACGGGCTAGACCTTTTCATCGGCGGTCCAAGCGCTCTTGTTAATTTTTCGTTCAATTATCCAAATAGACAAGAATTAGTGACTTTATTTACACAGGAAATGCTGGCGCGGGGATTTTTAGCTAAAACAACAGTTTATCTAAGTTATGCGCATACCCCGGCACTGGTTAAAAAATATCTGCAAGGAGTGGATCAGGTGTTTGCCCTTATTGCCAAAGGTATAAAAGAAAAGAGCATCGCGAAGATGCTCAAAGGTCCGATAGCCCATACAGGCTTCAGACGACTTACATAGTCAGATTCTCATTTGCCAAACACAGCTCGCGGGTCAGAAATGCAATCTCTTCTTTGACTTCTTGAGCGGTTGTATACAGACCCTCAAGGATAATGGGTACTCGTACTCGGGATAAAACCCTTGCCGTGAACTTGATGATTTGTTTCGCATTGCGGGATTGATACACCAGGGAATGCTAGGTTTTTTCTGATTGACCACTTACATGCAGATGTACTAGACAGCTTTGAAGTGACTGCAGAAGATCATCGGCATAACTCATTGATTCATCATGCTCATAAGCATGTTGGACATCGAGAACAAAACGCGGACTAATCTCATTGGTTAGCTGTACAAGCTCGGCTATATTGACTCCGCCTTTTTGATTGGAGGAGGCATCCATATTCTCAAAAGTAATGGGTATACCGGCTTGGACGAATAGTCTGTAGTACCCGAGCGGATACATTCCATCGCGATCTTTGGTAGGGTGCATAACCGCATTGGCAATTTGGTAGCGATCGACAACTGACTTGACCAGCATAACTTGCTCGGCGGGGTCAGGAATCTCGGTATAATTAGAGAGATGAAGCGAGCGATATCTATAGCTGGTAAGTAGATCAGCTGGCTCAGTTAATAGGGATGTAATTCGCCGATTGTCGCTACCCCAGTCACTTAAAGCAATCCAACGGCGCTTGATTGGGAATTACGGAGTAGATCAGCATGAGCCATGTTGGCATATTGCTTGGTGGCGTAAAGCCAGCCAGTTGAAGGTCCAATTATGAGATGTGTTTGCAATTCTTGCATCATTTCCATCTCCTTGGAGCAAGGTTTTGAAAGGGCCTAGTTAGAGAGTAAAACAAAGTACGAATGAAGTCAAATACTGCAATAGAAAACGCTATCAGGGGTGATAGCGTTGCGATGTTACTTAACAAGTACAGCTTCGGTCTTGCACCAGAAAGATTTTACACTGAAGTGTATAATCATCTTGTCAATGACGAAGCTGATACTGTTGCCGAAAAGTTTCTTTCCGTCGTCCATGATTTGTGAGATCTGTTCTTTATCCGGGCGAATTTTGTAAAG
Organism: Minisyncoccia bacterium; assembly: GCA_041499075.1. Classification (GTDB taxonomy): domain Bacteria; phylum Patescibacteriota; class Minisyncoccia; order 2-02-FULL-40-12; family IGHO2-01-FULL-4-A; genus JBGQJN01. The sequence continues at coordinate 10,093 of JBGQJN010000025.1, forward strand.
CACTGGTCGGTGATAGGTCACCAAGGGCTTGGCGCTGGCACCGGCATTATACCAGGCGCTGACATCATAAGGTAGTTCTAGAAATCGTAAAAGGGGTTTGTCAAGCTGTGCCTCATTGATGTTTCCCCCGATAAGTCGTGTGGCCAAAATCCACTTCTTGGCAGCTGCCAATGAATCAATTGCTGATGGATCAGCTCCTGGTCCGAGCATTTCGCCGATTGCAGTATAAATCAATTCGGCCATGTTTTCGGTTTCTTCCAGGAAAGCATTAGTTCTGTATTTTCTGATCTTATTATCGCCTGTTTCGCCCGAGGCTAGCCGGTTATAGTTCTCCTGCTCAGTATAGTAATCGATTATATCCTGTGGAGAGTCAGCCAGCTCCTCCTGGGTTTCTCGCAGATAGTCAAGATACAGCCTAGACATGGTCGTGTTACCTGATTTCACTAAATTCCAGACATACATATTGAATTCATAAATGTCGATTCCCAACTCAATTAGATGGCGTGTTATGACATCGAATTGGGTGTTGGACAGGATGGTCGCTATCAGCGCGAAGCCACGGCATTCCATGTAGTCTTCAAACGGCATAGTGCTGGTGGCAACACATACTTCTTCAATCTCAAAACATTTATAGCCGTCGTATTCGCCGTATTGTCTTGGCAAAAGCCGGAATTTGGATGTCATCGCGTACTCCCGCCGATTTTCAAAGGAAGCGAGCTCGGTTCCTTTAAACAGCATGGTGGTGTATGGCAGAATCTGATCGACCCTGGCGTTTAGGAGCGTCCTTACGGCGGCAAAAAATGAGTCTTTGGTTTCCATCGGCATTGGCAGAATAAGCTCGCAAGTGGTAGAGATGCCCCTTCGTTTGATTTCGGCGAATATAAGATTAAGCTTGGCCGGTGGAGGGTTTTTCCGCTCTATAATTTTAAGTGTGTCCGGATTGAGCGACTGGACAGAAGTGGACATAACCATCTGATTTCTCAAGACGGCCATGATATCTAGAATCCGATCGTAATTGCCTTTGCCGGTAGTTACTTGGAAAGCTCGTGGCCAATCATATTCGTCTTGGAGGGCTCGTATAATTCGGGCTACTTCCTCATCTCGTTCATACATGCCGAAGTTGGAATCATGGATTGCCATCAGAACGCCGGGATGTTGGTACATTCTTTCAGCAATATAACTAAACTCTCGCCTCATTCTTTCAAGACTGAATGTAGATACTGGCGTGTACCAACTTGCAGCCGCTTCGCAGAAGTTACAGGTAAAGGGACAACCACGAGAGGTTTCCAGCGAAGGTGCAAACTGGCCGTCAAACCATTGATCCATTGAACCGTCTAAATAAGGTGAGGGGATATAGTCTAGGTTTTTAGCGCGGGGCTTGGGTTTGCCGACAACCAATTCACCGGTTCGGGGATTGATGGCAATCATGCCTTCATGCTCTTCGGCTTTCAAGTCTTCCAATTGTAAATCTTCCACAGCCATCACGCGACTCATCAAATTTGCGAAAGCACCTTCGCCTTCTTGATAGGCGTAGAAGTCGATCTGTTTTCTCTTCTCGAGATATTCTAGGCGTCTCTCCGTTTTAAGCGGGAAATCAGGACCGCCGGCGACACAGATTACATTTGGAAGTGTTTTCTTGGCAATCTTCAGTATCAATCCAGACAACTCTGTGTTCCAGCAATAGTTGGATAAGGCGACTACGTCGGGTTTTCCCGTTTTGATTTTTGCAATTATTTCATCTGGCTCAACCAGCAAACTAATTTCTACATTCCCTGCCCCCAGAAGCGCTCTGGTATATGAGCCAATGTAGCCGATTCCGATCGGCATCATGGCTACGTTTTTTACGCCCACAGCGTGGTGCGGGTCGCCCAATAGAATGTTTAACTTTCTTCTAGGTCTTAAGGGTGTTTCCGCAGGTATAGTTAAGATATTTGGAGGTAGGATTTTCAGTTCGTTCATTTGGTCTCCTTTTGAATTTTCAATGATCGATAGTTCTATTTATATCACTTTTTATGAGTGGCGTCTACCTTCTGGATGAGGGTTGAATTCAATAGTAAGCTGTCAATATCGGACAGTTTAAATACACGATAAGCATCGGCGGCGGTTTGAACTATCGGTTCGCCATGCAAGTTAAAAGAAGTATTCAGTAGCCCGCCGACACCGGTTATTTTCTCAAATGCCGATATGATTTTTTCGTAGGCTAGGTTTTGACTGCGTTTTAATACTTGGGGCCGGCAGGTGAGGTCGGAAGGATGAAGGCCGGCTTTCAGATGCCGAGCTGCAAGCGGAGTTGTCTCAAAAGCTATAGTCATATATGGCGCACCTATTTTTTTGTAATTGAGAAAATAATCTTTAGCTCTTTTTTCTAAAACGGTCGCGGCAAATGGCATCCAAAAATCGCGATTTTTTATTTTTTGATTGATTACTTTAATGATTCCTGGATCGCGCGGGTCGGCCAGGATCGATCTGTTACCGAGCGCTCTGGCGCCAAATTCGCTCCGGCCGGCGGCGCGACCTATGACCAGGCCTGCGGCCAAGAGTTTAGCGACATATCCAGGCTTAACTTTTCGCACAACTTTATATTTTTTATCAAGTTTCTCTTTTTTGATTAGGTTCTCAATCTCCGCGGCGGTTATATCCGGGCCAAGATAAGCATCTTTGAGTGGTTTTAAAATTTTGTCTGGATTAAGTCGTTTTTGACGGCAATATCCAGCCATGGCTACATAGGCTGAACCTATCGCTTCAGATTCATCGCCCGGTGATGGCGGAACAAAAACCTCTTTGACTTCTGGTAATTTGTTTATTTCCATTATCGCCTTGACGTTCATGGCCGTGCCGCCGGCAAGGCATATCCGGTTTAATCCCGTTTTTTTAATGGCATTTTTAACCCAGCCGCTTAGAAGATTTTCAGTATATTTTTGGATGGCGCCGGTGATATTATCAAAACGCTGGCCGTCTAGTCTTTCTTTGAAGTAAAAATACAAATCAGCCGGCTTGGTCTTATAGTCAAAACCTATGCCCTTAACAAACTGGGTTTTTTCAAAAACTTTTAACGCTTTTTGGTAGTATTTTTCCTTGGCATAAGGAGCCAGACCCATCATTTTGTATTCGTGTTCGTTGGGCTTCATGCCCAGAATCAATGTGATGTAACGATAAAGTCTTCCCAAAATGAATTTGTCGTAAGCATAAATTCTTTTGATTTTTCCTTTTTTGACCGTGCTGACACTGGCATTGATATTGTCGCCCCAGGCATCGGCGGTAAAAATTAAAGCGTTGTCTCTTATCGGGCTTGCATAGTAAGCATAATAAGCATGAGCGGTGTGGTGGTCAACAAATATTACTTTTTTGGCGCTGATACCAAGGTGTTTGCCGACGACGCCGGCCCGGAATTCTTGAAAAAATTTCGAAGCTTTATTTTCCGATCTTACTTCCTCATCCTTTTTTATAAATTTCAGAACTTGAGTCCATTGTTGGGGGTATTGATTAAGATCCAACTTGTTTTTAAAGACATCAAAATACCTGATATTTTTATGTTTATACAAACGCGGATACCAGTATTCTTTCTGTTCTTTTAAGTAGTCCTCTACGGTGCTATTTGAATAGCGCCGAGTCAGTATATAGTGCGGCCGCCAAATCGTGCCGGTGAAGGCGACAAGGTCAATCTCATTCGGTTTGACGCCGCCGGCTTTGAGGACGTATTCTATTGCATTTTTGGGATAACGCTCATCATTCTTGGTGCGCGAAAACCTTTCCTCGCTGACGCAAGCGACAATTTTACCGTCTATCATAAGGGCGGTGGTGGAATTTTCTTCCCACATTATACCAAGAATTTTCATAGTTGAGATAGATTCTCTTTATACTGATAGTTTTTTGTGTTTTTGTCAAAATATTGCTATACTTCGGCCGTTATGAATCAAGACAAAATTTTTCTGAAAAATGAGGGTAACAGGTGGTTTTTGAGAAATCAAAAAGCCATTTCCGACGTCAGTAGAATAAAACTGGATTTGCCGTTGGCGATGATAAAAAAACAGCAGCTAAAACCGCGACGCGTGCTTGAGGTCGGTTGTTCCAATGGCTACCGTCTGGAAGAAATTCGCAAAAGATACAATGCCAAATGTTTTGGTCTGGAGCCATCGCTTTTAGCCATAGGCGACGGCCTGAAACGCTACCCTAAAATTATTCTGAAGCGAGGCTTGATCAACCGGCTGCCTTTCAAGGATGAAGAGTTTGACTTGGTAATCGTCAACTACGTTTTTCATTGGGTTGACCGTCGTTCTATTTTGGAAGCGGTCAAGGAAATAAACCGAGTGGTTAAGGATGGTGGCCGTTTACTGATTTCCGATTTTTTGCCTGACCAGCCAACCAAAGTTCCATACCATCATTTAAAAAATGCCGGAGTTTTTACCTATAAGCTTGACTATCCTGCGATATTTTTAGCATCCGGCCAATACAAGCTGGCCAGCAAGGTAATCTTTAAACATGGCGAACGCGGCGAGCCTAATTTTCCGCCTGAATCAGAAATAGAGTCACATGAGAAAGCAGTTTGCGCCATTTTGAAAAAGACCGATAATTTTAACTTAGCCCTACTGCCCAAATGAAAAGTTTTGAAAAAATAGGGATAGGCGTGGACATTGAAGAAGTATTAAAATTCAGGAAGTTTAAAACCGGCTGGCGAGATTCGTTTTTAAATAAAGTTTTTA
>JBGQJN010000026.1:0-12518 GCA_041499075.1 Minisyncoccia bacterium
CACGAGCCATACCTTAAGATAGTCCTGGCCGAAGAAAACCCTGTACAACTTCGTTTATTTTTGCTAGATTTTATAGCCGAAGTTGAGCATCAGGATACGATCGTTGAAGTAGTTTCAAGGAAATTAGGTCTCTAGCCCCCTGTAGTTTAATGGATAAAACTGCGGACTTCTAAGCCGCTGATCGAGGTTCGATTCCTCGCGGGGGGACAAAAAATCATGCGGGCACTCACACCTACTAGCCAATAGCCGCTTCGCGGCCAGGATAAAAGCAGTTGGCTGGTAGGTGTGAGTGCGGGTATCGTATAACGGCTATTACATGAGTTTTCCAAACTCATGATAGGGGTTCGACTCCCCTTACCCGCTCAATTTGACTTATACCATAGAAGTATGGTATGGTTAAGTTATCCTGAAATTCCAAAGAAAGGAGTATCTAGATGCAAACAGTTATTCTGAAAAACGGAATCGAAGAGGCAAAGCCGCTGGTTCAAGTAACAATGATGTCCCTGCGGTCGTTGCTCCAAGACAAGCCAATTGTTTTCTACGAACTGGTAATGAAGTGCCGTGACGGGAACCACCAGTTCTTCGGCAGAAGCGAAGATGACCTGAAGGCACTTTCACTCGTTCAGTCAGACGGTTCTGTCCACGACAGCATCCGTAACATTGTCCTTTCCGCCGCAACGGGAGAGGGACTGGAAATGGTTCTGGGTTCACCAGTCAGCCAGTAGCCAAACACCTCGCATACAGGAAGCCTCATGCTTCGTCTAGTGCGAGGTTTTCTGTTTTTAAGAACTTTCACTAATTGATTTTAACACTCTCCAATGATAAGCTGGGAATGAAAAATAAATCAGTGGACGTTTCCCAATAGGTTCTAACGTCCCTCCTACGCCGAAGCTACGGACGGGCAAGCATCCACTATCCCGCTCAAAATCATAAACCCCGCGTGAGCGGGGTTTATGATTAATAATATTTTGGATCCAAAATACTATCTGCTGATTACAAAACTGCTTCTTTGAGCGCTTTGGCCGGCACGAATTTAGCTTTTTTGGAGGCTTTGACCTGGACCATTTCACCTGTTCGCGGATTGCGAGCCATGCGAGCCGGACGATCAACTTTCTTGAAAACACCAAAACCGCTGAGGTTAAGCTTACCGTCACCCATCCTCATGGCTTTGATTACCTCGGCTTGAAAAACATCCAGCCATTCAGCGGCTTGTTTCTTAGAAACATTAAGCTTCTCGGCCATAGTTTGTATAAATTGATTTTTCTTAACTGGCATAAGTCACCTCCCTTCCTAATTAGTTAACGGCTTTCGGCAAATCTGCCGAAAACCGCAAACCTTAAACTTAATCTTATCTAGCATATTCAATGGCTCTTGTCTCCCTAATTACATTAACTTTGATTTCGCCGGGATATTTCATTTCTGATTCTATTTTCTTAGCAATATCTTTGGCGAGCTTCATAGCTGATAAGTCATCTATCTTATTTGGGGTAACAAATATCCTTAATTCACGGCCCGCCTGAATAGCATAAGACTTTTCAACGCCTTCAAAAGAGCCGGCAATTCTTTCAAGTTCTTCAAGTCTTTTAAGGTAAATCTCAACCGTATCGCGGCGTGCGCCCGGCCTGGCGCCTGATATGGCATCGGCCGCCTGGACTATTCTTGATTCCAAAGTCGTATAAGGATATTCCTCGTGATGCGCCTCCATTGATCTGATCACTCTTTCATCCATACCGAATTTCTCCAGAATCTTGCGGCCTATTTCCACATGCGTACCTTGTACCTCATGGTCAACGGCCTTGCCTATATCATGGAATAATGCGGCTTTTTTAGCAACAGAGGGGTCGGCGCCAATCTCCGATGCCAACATGCCGGCAATGTGCGCCATCTCTATAGAGTGCAATAATACATTCTGCCCATAACTGGTTCTAAATGCAAGCCTGCCCAGTAGATAAGTCAGCCGCGGGTCTACAACACCGGCACCGATTTCAAATAGTGCCGCCTCGCCCGCTTGCTTGATTTTTTCGTTGATTTCGGCCTTGGCTTTCTCAATTGTTTCTTCAATTCTCGCCGGATGGATACGGCCGTCGGCAATTAATTTATCGATTGCCAGCTTGGCGATTTGCCGGCGTACAGGGTCAAATCCGGAGACCACCAGCACTTCCGGTGTATCGTCAATGATTATATCTACGCCGGTCAGGCGCTCAATGGTCTTGATATTTCTACCTTCTTTACCGATAATCTTGCCTTTGACTTCATCGGAAGGCAAAGCTACGACAGTCGTTGTGGCATCGGCAATGTGCGAGCCGGCGTAGCGCTGGATTGTGGTCGTGAGTATATCTCTGGCCTTGCGCTCTATTTCATCTTTGTTGGATCGGTCCAGCTTGCGCATTTTTTCAAAGAGTTCGTTCTGGTATTCTTCTTCAAGATTTTTGAAAAGCACGGCCTTGGCTTCATCTTTCTTGAGACCGGCTATTTTTTGAAGCTCTTCATTTTGAACCTGCTTCTTGGCCTCAAGTTCAATTTTTATCTCACCGACTTCTTTGGCTTTAGTAATAAGTAGGTTCTTATCTTTCTCAAGCTCGTGAACACGATTATCCAGCTCTGTTTCTTTTTTAGTAAGCACATCCTCAATGCGGACAATTTGGCGGCGGCGCTCTTCTTCTACCCTTTTGGCCTCTTCCAGAATTTTTATGGAGTCACTTTTAGATTCCAAAAGTAAATCTTGGGCCTTGTTTTTGGCTTCCGTCAACATTGTTTCTGCCCGCAAACGAGCAGAACTTATTTTTTTGTTGGTGAGAAATAGGTTAAGTAGATAACCTATAATAAGACCCGAAACTAAAGCTAAAACCCCCGCGATGACGGAGTAAATCCCGATGTTCATTTAAGTAATTAAATACAGCCAATTTGACGATCTTCACTTAAAGGTGAAGGTTTTATTAGTTGTTTTAAGTTAAAGTAAATTGATAAATTAAGACCTTATTTTAATTATAGTCCTTAAAACCCTAGGCGTCAATCTACTATGCACTTGAAAAATGGCTACAAAAGTGTTAGAATATGATCTCATGAGCGGTTTGGAAGCTAAAAGAGCCCCGACTAGTTCGGGAGTTTATTTTTTCCGTGATAAGCGCGGGCGGATTTTGTATATCGGCAAAGCAGCAAATCTGCGAAATCGGCTAAAGTCATACTTTGATTCACGGCCCAAAGAACCGAGGATAGCCCAGATGCTCGCCATATCAAGTAGGCTAGTCTGGCGGGAAACCGATTCGGAGATTGAAGCTCTGATACTGGAATCCCAGCTTATCAAAAAGTACCACCCCCAATTTAACATTATGCTCAGAGATGACAAGCAGTACTTTTACGTCATTTTTACCAAAGAAGAGTTCCCCAAAATTTACATAACCCATCAGCCCGGGACTCAAGAACATTCAACCAAGAACGGGCCGGCCGGACCTTTTACCGATGGTAAAGCTCTCCGCGCCACCCTCAAACTCTTGCGCCGCGCTTTCCCCTATTGCACCTGTAAACAAAAACACAACAACTACTGCCTCAATTATCATATTGGTAACTGCCTGGGTTTTTGCTGCCTGAAAAACAAAAACGAAATAAGCAAGACTGTGCTTCAAGAATACGCCAAAAACATTAAATTAATTAAGGAAATTCTGTCGGGCAAAAGAATTCCGTTGGTCAAAAAATTAGAGAAGGAAATGGCCGCACTCGCCAAAAACGGCAAATTTGAAAAAGCAATTGAATTAAGAGATAAGTTGGAGAAACTCAAAAAGGTTTTTGAAAATGCTCAAATAATAAGAAGCAACAAACAACCAGAGACATCAAACTTGAAAACTTTAAAAAAAGAGTTTCACCTGCCTGGCTTGCCAAGCCGTATTGAGGGCTATGACATTTCCAACATACAGGGCAAGTTCGCCACAGGTTCAATGGTTGTATTCTCAAACGGCCAGCCCGACAAAAACCAATATCGCAAGTTCAAAATCAGGATTGAAAACTCTCCCAACGACATTGCCATGTTGAAAGAGGTGCTTACCAGACGCTTCAACCATCCTGAATGGCTATATCCTAATTTGGTAATCGTTGATGGCGGATTGGCACAGTTGAACGCCGCACGGCAAACTTTACCCGAAAAAATCCCGATAGTCGCCCTGACCAAGGACGAACGTCATCGTGGCGATCATATCTTTACTTCTTTACGGGGCAGCGCCAAGATATCACTTACTAAGCTTTCGCCGGCTGTCAGAAACTTAATATTACAAATTGATGCCGAAGCCCATCGCTTCGCGATTAATTATTATAGAAAACTACATAAGAAATCACTCTAAAAAAGAAAAAACGGCTCGAGTCTCACGACTGGAGCCGTTCGTTGGCGGTTGTTCCTTGGCAGGGACCGCCCGGTCGTGGCTCATGTGGGTATTCCCGACAGCCACGCCGGAAGCGTCTTCCGCTCACGGCTACTGACAGCACCTGCTGTTTTTCGCCGCCTGCGACTCTCGCTTCGTCCTCGGCTTCGGTGGATTTAATCCACCGCGGTTCTTCCTCCTCCGCGTACTTCTATCCGCATCTATATTAATGATAGCATATTTGATATACCTTTGTCAAGTTTGATATAAAACTTACAAAATGTTATACTTTAAAGACGTCAAAAATGCGTATAATTATAAGGCTTTTGGCTAATATTCTAGGACTTTATCTGGCAAATCTCTGGGTGCCTGGTTTTGCAGTTATGGGCAATTGGCAGGGCTATATTATTGCCGGTATTGTTCTCGGTCTGCTGAATCTTATAGTCCGTCCCCTCTTGAAAATCATTACCTTTCCGATTATCTTGATATCTCTTGGTTTATTTATGATTGTAATAAATGCTTTAATCCTCTGGCTCGCCGCCCAACTGACCGGTTATATAGTAATAGAGAGCTATTATGCCTTGATCTGGGCGACACTTCTGGTAGCCACGGTGAATTTTATGGCTCATTGGTTCGCATAAATTTTGATCTTATCAATATGTTAATTACAGTGATACAACTTGTGCTCGCGGTTCTTTTGATCATTGCCGTATTACTGCAACAGCGCGGTACGGGGCTTTCGGGTACTTTTGGCGGCGAAGGTAATGTTTATTCCACGCGTCGAGGTATAGAAAGAATCATATTTATCTCGACTATAGTTCTCGCCATACTCTTTTTTGGAGTCTCTATAGCCAGACTCCTTATTAAATAGCAGATAACAAATGTCTGGTAACAGTATTGGATTTCTAGTTTCTTAATCACTGTTGGCCCAGCTGGTTACTGCTAACTTCTGCCATTAGTAATAACGATAACCAAATAGATATATTTTTTACTTCCCCTAAAAAGTCTAATGAAGATAAAAAATCTAGGGGCGAAGGTTCAGAACCCAAATCTCGGAGATTGTGGCCGACTAAAGACCAGCTCCGCCACATGCCAAAGGTTCTGTCAAAAAAAGAGAGGTTTTTGATTTTACTTCTGGTGTTAATCGCCATCGGTTCTTTTATTGCTTTGCCCATCAGCGCTTATTATCATTTCACCAAACCGGCGCCCGACTACGGCGGCAGTCTGACTGAAGGCTTGATTGGCTTACCCAAATATATAAATCCCCTGCTTGCCCAGAATAACGACGTCGATCAGGATCTAACCAATCTCGTATACGAAGGCCTGATGAAATACGACAGTCAGGGCAATTTGACATACGGCCTCGCCCAGTCCTATCAGATATCCGATGATGGGCTGACTTATACTTTCAAACTTAGAGACGGCCTGACTTGGCAAGACGGCCAACTGCTTACCGCTGATGATATTATTTTTACTATTTCAACCGCCCAAAATGCTGATTACGGCAGTTTCCAGCGTATCATTTGGCAAGGCGTTGATATCAGTAAACTTAACGATCAGACAGTAGTTTTCAAACTTAAGAACAAGTATGCTCAATTTCTAAGCAACACCGTACTTGGCATTCTGCCCAAGCATAAGTGGCAAGATGTTAAAGCCGCCAACTTTACGCTTTCAGAAACGAATACTAAACCGATCGGCGCCGGACCTTACAAGTTTTCCAAAATCAGACTTGATCAGGCAGGCAATATACAATCATACGAATTGGTACCTTTTGAAAAATATCATGCCGGCAAGCCTTATATTTCACAACTGATTTTCAAATTTTATTCTTCAGAAGACAACCTTATTAAAGCCTACAATAATAATGAGGTGGAAAGCTTGGGTTCTATTTCAGCACAAAAACTTAACTCTATACGTTTTATTAATCAGCTGAATATCAAGAAACTGAAGCTGCCAAGATACTTTGCAATATTTTTCAATCAGAGCCAAAACAAACTGCTCGCTGACAAGAATGTCAGACTGGCCCTCAGCTATGCGACCGACAAGAAAGCCATTCTAAACGACATACTGGCCAATAACGGTGAGGCCGTAGACTCCCCCTTACTGCCGGGCATTATTGACATTCCGGACAGTGTGGCTAAATATGATTATGATCCGAGCAAGGCCCACCAAATATTAGCTGATGCCGGCTGGAATTTGCCTGTTGGTGAAAAAGTGCTTCAGAAAACGCCATCACCGACCCCTCAACCAAAGAAAAAAAGCTCAGCCAGTACAACTCCGCAAGTAACCCCTGCGCCAACCAAACTGGAAATACAACTGACAACTTCCAACTGGCCAGAGTTAGTTTCCGTTGCCAATGAACTTAAAAAACAATGGGCTATGGTTGGCATACAGCTTGATTTGAATGTACTGAATACACCCGAATTGCAACAAGCCATAAAAGATCGCTCATACGAAATCTTTCTATTCGGCGAGGTGCTGGCTCTTGATCCCGATCCCTTCAGTTTCTGGCATTCCTCTCAAATACGCGATCCCGGGCTTAATCTTGCTTTGTACAATAATAAGAATGCGGACAAACTTCTTGAAGATGCCAGACAAACGCTTGATCACTCTGCCAGACTATCCAAATACGATGATTTTCAGGACTTAATAGCTAATGACATTCCTGCAATTTTCCTGTACAGCCCATACTACCTTTACGCCCAGCCTTATAAAGTCAAAAATGACCAAGTTCAGCTTATTTCCGTACCGTCGGATCGTTTTGACACTATCAATCAATGGTATATAAATACTAAGCGCGTATGGAAATAGTTATCATCAACCGACGGTAAGCACGCTTGACTTCTGATAACAAGAGATGCTATAATTGAATTTCAATGATTAGCGACTCACTCGTTAGTTTGTTAAGCTACCCAATCAGCTCGGGTGGTGAAATTGGCAGACACGTTAGCTTCAGGAGCTAATGGCCGCAAGGCCGTGGGAGTTCAAATCTCCCCCCGAGCACCAAATTGACATAAATCAATTTATGAACCAAAAAACTTTATACACAATTTTCGGAATAGTGATAGTTGTTTTGATTATAATCGCAGTTTATTTTACTTTTGGTAGAACACCGGCTTCAATGACACAATCGAATATGACTCCGGATCAAATATTTCAGGAAGTATCGTCACAGTTAGGTCTGACTCGCAGTAAATTAGATTATTTTAGAATATTCGGCCAGGACAAAGTAACTTATAGTGCTGGCGGCCCTGAATCTGGTGCCAATTATGTCTACAAACAGGCAGGTAAATGGCATATAGCTCAAAAGGGTGCGCAAGATGTCCGGCCCTGCTCTGAATTTAACAATGTTCCGGAACAGTACCGGCCTGTCTGTGTGGATCCGGCGGCAACGGCAACGGGACAACTCAGATACGCCGACAGCCAGGGGCAGGACGTAAATTACCCGCTTTCCCAGATGATTCCCTACATTGGACAATAACGGACAGAAAAAACGCTGCTCAAACTTTATTTCTCATAATGGAAGAACCTAAGGTACAATTAGTATCTATAAAAACTGAAGAACCGGAAAAACGTTCTGAAGTCAGACGACCGCCGGCAAGACGCCGAGAGCGATACAAAGATCGCCGCGATTTGCCGCGGCCAAGAAGGCTGGCACCGATCGCAAGACCGGAAAGACCCGCCGAAGAAACCGGCAAAGAAGACAGTCTCAAGATTATACCGCTCGGCGGCTTGGGAGAAGTCGGCCGCAATATGTCAGTTCTAGAGTACAAAAACGACGTTATCATTATTGATGTCGGTTTCGGTTTCGCTGAAGATGATATGCCCGGTATTGACTACACCTTGCCCAATATCAGTTACCTTGACGGCAAACAGGATCGTATTCGGGGCATTTTACTGACTCACGGCCACATGGATCATGTTGGCGGCATACCTTATCTTATTGAACGCCTTGGCAATCCGCCCATTTATGCCACTAATCTCACTCGCGCTATCGTCATTAAGCGGCACCAGGAATTCCCTCATTTACCCGAACCTGATTTTAATTTGGTACACCCGGGAGAAAAGATTCATCTCGGCGAATTTGAAATAGAGTTCTTCCATGTTAATCACAATATTCCCGATGATGTGGCGCTGATCATCAATACGCCGGCCGGTAGTGTCGTCCATACCGCCGATTTCAAGTTTGACCCCAAACCGCTCAATGAAGAACCGGCTGATCTTGATTTTATCAAAAGCATCGGCGATCGCGGTATAACCGTTCTGATGTCAGATTCAACCGGTGCTGAAAGAGATGGTGATTCTGTTTCAGAAAGCACGATCCAGGATAATCTGGAAGTGATCTTCAAAGAAGCCACCGGCATGCTCGTCGCCGGCACATTTTCTTCTATCATCAACCGTATTCAGCAACTGATAACTCTTTCGGAAAAATACGGACGCAAGGTCATTTTTGACGGCTTCAGTCTTAAGACTAATATAGAGGCGGCCAAAGAGTTAAACTTAATCAAAATGAATAAAGATACCCAAATTCTAATTGGTGAAATTGATCGCTATCCGCGTAATAAAATTACTCTTATCGGCACCGGTGCTCAGGGCGAAGGCCGCGCCGTCTTGATGCGCATAGCTTCGGGCGAGCATCGCTACGTCCAGCTCAAAAAAGGCGATTCGGTCATCTTTTCTTCATCGGTCATTCCCGGCAATGAAAGAACTGTCCAGCGCTTGAAAGATTTATTCTACCGGCTCGGTGCCAGAGTATATCATTATGGCATGATGGACATTCACGCTAGCGGCCACGCCCAGCGTGAGGATTTGAAACATATGATTCGGCTGATCAGGCCCAAATTCCTCATGCCGATTCACGGCTACTATTCAATGATGGTCAATCACGGCAACCTAGGACAAATTGAAGGCATACCGGACAACAACGTCGTCATCGCCGACAACGGTTCAATCGTCCATATCACCCCTGATTCTTGGTGGATGGATAAAAAAACTGCCCCCTCGGATTTGGTTATGGTTGACGGTCTTGGCGTCGGTGATATCGGCAATGTTGTCCTGCGCGACAGGCAGGTTTTGGCTGAAGACGGCATGTTTGTAATTATTGCTCTGGTAGATTCCAAAACCGGCAAGGTCCGCGGCAGTCCGGATATCATTTCCCGCGGTTTCGTCTATCTTAAAGAGAACAAGGAACTCTTGGCTCAAGTGCGCAAGAAAGTCAAATTCATTGTCGAGCGCAAATCCATGCGGCCAGTTAACTGGGTGTACCTCAAAGACATGCTTCGAGATGAAGTGGGTTTGTTCCTCTTCCAAAAAACCGAACGCCGACCGATGATTCTACCAGTGGTAATCGAGATCTAGTTATCTCCAAAAAAAACGGGAGTGTGTTCCCGTTACGCTTGACTTACTAAAAGTTTAATTCTAAATTGACTTTGCTGTTCTTTTATCACTAAGGAGAGTTTCCATGAGCGAGCGAGAGAAGGAAAGATTGGCTATTGAATTAGTTGAGAGCTGGCGGGAAGAAACTGCTATATTGGCAAATGTTGTTGATTCGCCAGAGAGAAATTACCTAGATATAATATGGGAGAGACTCAATGTTTTGGGTCTTATCAAAAATGGCATTGGATCATATCTTTTACGTAGCTCGGTTTATGGGTTGTGTATCCTATCTATAGGCAGGAGAGAGTTTAGTTTTGCTGAACTTGATTTTGCAATCCTAGTCAGGGACAAACTCAAATCTCATCAACGTATCGACATTATTCAGATAGTAGCTTAGTGGCATCAAAAGCCGCTTTTTTCTGCCACCAAATTTGTAAAAAATGCTTAAAAATGTTAACTTTTATGAATGCCAGACCAAGATTCAAAAACCGGCAATTACTTCATCCGGCCACCGATTGTGGTTGTTTTAGGTCATGTTGACCACGGCAAAACCAGCATCCTTGATAAGATTAGACAGACCAAAATCGCCGAACGTGAAGCCGGCGGCATTACCCAGCACATTGGTGCTTACCAGGTTGAACATCCTTTGAAAGGTTCCGGGCAAGTAAAAAAAATTACTTTCCTAGATACACCGGGCCATGAAGCCTTTACCGCTATCAGATCCCGCGGTGCTAAAGTCGCTGACATCGCCATACTCGTCGTGGCCGCCGATGAAGGTGTTAAGCCGCAGACCAAAGAAGCTATTCAAATTATCAAATCTGCTGAAATCCCGTTTATCGTTGCAATCAATAAGGTAGACAAAGAAGGCGCTAATTCATCCCGCGTCAGGCAAGAGTTGGCTGAGCAAGAAGTGCTGGTGGAAGATTACGGCGGCAATGTGCCGGTAGTGGAACTTTCGGCTAAAAACGGCAACGGCTTGGATGAGCTTTTGGAAATGATATTACTCGTTGCCGAGCTTGAAGAACTTTCGTCACCGCTTGATACGCCGGCCAAAGGCATAGTCATTGAATCTCACCTTGACGGCCGGCGTGGTTTACTGGCAACTCTCGTCGTCCAGGATGGCGAGTTGAAAATCGGCGATTGGATTGTCGCAGGCAATGCAGTCGGACGAGCCCGATCACTGGAAAATTTTCTTGGCAAACCGGTTCAAATTGTAATCAGCTCTGAACCTTGTGTAATGCTTGGCTGGGAAATCGCCCCCAAAGTTGGCCAGGAATTCCAAGTTGTCGCAAGTCAGGAGATCGCTCGGCAAAAATCAGCCGCCGAAGCAACGCTTGCCCCGGCAACATTATTTAGCAAAGAAATAAGTACTGAGGCCGATAAGACTGCCAAAAAACTCGCAAACCTGATAATTAAATCCGATGTCCAAAGCTCACTTGAAGCCATTGACCAGGTTCTACGCACAATACATTCTGAAGAGGTTGGTTATAATGTCGTTAATTATGGCGTCGGCACAATTGGTGAGACTGATATCCAAAATGCCATCGCTACCAAAGCCGCTATTATTGGCTTTCACGTCGGTATTGATAGTTCCGCCAAACAAATGGCCGAACGTGAAAATGTCAAAATCGTTACGGCTGATATCATTTATGAACTGGCTGAAAGTGTACGCTCTATCATGTCCGACCTGCTTGAACCTGAAATCAAACGAGTAGACTTAGGCAAGCTAAAAGTTCTGGCGATTTTCAAGATCAGCGCTAAATCACAGATTATCGGCGGCAAGATAGTGCAGGGCAAAGCCGCACGCGGAGCAACATTAGATGTCGTACGAAACGGTGCCATACTTGCCACCGGCAAAATAGGCCAATTACAGCACAAAAAAGCCGATGTCGCCGAAGTTACCGAAGGACTGGAGGCGGGCATTAGGTTTGATGCTTCTAGCGGTCAGAGTGGCAGTATTATACCAATCAAGGAAGGCGACTTGCTTGAGATATACGAAGAAGAAAGAATCAAAAGAACCGTCTAATATGACCGATCGTCTTACCAGAGTTAATCAGCTGATACGCATAGAAGTAAGCAAAATTCTTCGGGAAGAAGTTGATGCCGAGGAGGCTTTGATTACCGTTACTAAAGTTGTATCTTCGCCTACCTTAGAGCATGCTACAGTTTTCATCTCTGTCTTTCCGATTGAAAAAGTTGGTGAGATTCTTGGCAAGATAAATCACAAGATTTATACAATCCAACAGCAACTCAACAAAAAATTATTCATGCGTATAGTACCGAAGTTAAGATTTGAAATTGACCTCACCGAGGAACGAGCAGAGAAAATTGAAAAATTAATAGAAAAAATAGTAAAATAGCCACAGAGAACAGCGATTCCAATTGTCGGCTACGAGTCTCCCAGATAAATTTTCAAACACCTTTGAAAATTTATCTGGGAACCCTCTCGGCCGACTGATCGGAACTTTCGACGAGCGGCGCAGTGGCGAAGTGGAAACGCTGCGGTCTGCAAAACCGCGATGCACGGGTTCGATTCCCGTCTGCGCCTCAAACGACAAGTTAAGCACTTGGCTTACTGCTGGAATTGCCCAGGTGGTGGAATGGTATACACGAAGGACTTAAAATCCTTTGCCCGCAAGGGCTTGCGAGTTCGAGTCTCGCCCTGGGCACCACGTAGGAAAAGTCAAAGAGTTTTGGTTCGCCTCGCTTCGCTCGGCGACTAATTTGTATTCAATTTTGGGGGTAAAAACGAATTCACGATTTCGCATTTTGGGGGAAGAAAAATTTTTAATC
>JBGQJN010000027.1:0-12245 GCA_041499075.1 Minisyncoccia bacterium
AAACGTGTTTGGCAACATTTCTTTCCGAATGTAAATGTTTGTTTCAGATCCGTGCCAGCCCAAAAGGCAGCTGACAGGAAGAACCCGATTTGGTTACAGAGATACTGGCAGGTTTGGCTGGTTGCGAACATTTGTGCCTACCCGCTCTACATGGGAAATGGCGTCAAAAGAATGACAAGATTCAATTTCAGCCAACCAACTTTGTGATTAAGCATAGTCAGCCGATTTACAGCCGGCCCGCCTCAGTTTTGGAGGCGGGCCTTTTAGCTTGACTTATACTGGCGTTATGTATTATAGTGAATACAATAAAGCAGTCCATTAAAAATCGAGGAGAAAAATATGAAATTCATCGAATGGCGCGAACTAATCGGAGAAGACGTTAGTAAATTTACACGCTGCCGTCTAAGTAGAAAAGAAACAGATATTGTGATCCAAGCTCTTGATTTTAGCGACAGGATTATCAGGGAAAGCATTGATAGGGCCGATAGAATGGCAAAACTGATACCTTATTGGGTCGAGTTGGTAGAAGGTCTAGAAATTACTGCTGGTATCTGTATGGCAAATTTAAATGAAGAGTATGAAACAGAAGTCACAAAACTTTTTATAGGTATGAAGCCCAAGAGGAAAAAACACGTCAGAAAGATACTAGGTGGCCTAGTTAAGTTAAAGATAGACTGTTTGACAGAGGAAAACATGAAAAATCTGGCATCAAGGAATTTCTTAGGATCTTACAGGATTCTACCTGATTAATCCATAAACCAACCCCGTCTGTGGCTAGATGGGGTTTTTGTTTTTCTAAAACATAAACGTACTAGAATTGACTGAATAGAATTGACTTGCTAGTCTAGTTTTATATAAATGACAACGGCTATGAGAGATATCTATAGAGCAAGCAAGTTTTGGGAGGATATAAATCTGGATCAACTTTCCTTCCAAAATATAAAAAATATCAAGGATTTTAAATCGAGTCCAAGCAATTTTAGATTGGCCTATTGGGATCCTTCAAATAACGGTGTCCGCTATTTTAAGTTTTTGATTTATAATCTGTCCAGCCTGTTAACTCCTGACCAGCTTAGAAAAATAACAAAAAGTAAAATCGAGATCGGCAATCCCATCAGCATAACTTATAAAAATACTAAAATCAGCATGGACGGGTTGCTATCTCTTTACGAAGCTGAATTTATTGGTAATCATCTTAATATCAACAATAAAACTGTCTTAGAAATAGGTGCCGGCTATGGCAGAACGGCAGATTTTTTACTGTCGAATTATAACGTCAAGAAATACGTCATTGTCGATCTTGATAACAGCATCAAGCTTTCACAGCGCTATCTAAAAAAAACTCTCAGCAAAAGTAACTTTTTGAAAGTAGAATTTATTAGTGCGAATAAATTACCGGCATTTCATGGTAAGTTATCCGTTGATCTTTGTTTGAATGCCAATTCATTCGCGGAAATGGATAAAGACGTGGTCTATAATTATCTATCTTTTATTAATCAACATGCCAAATATTTTTATGTCCGGAATCCGTTAGGTAAATACTTGGATAAGTCATTGGACAATCACTTTCGCGGTAGTCTGGCAGTGAAAAGAGCGCTTCAATTGGGAGTTTTGCGAGATATTATTGATGTCTATAATTCTGATCAAGTAGAAAGGCAATCAGCTAAATTTTTGAAAGCTTACCAACCTGGAAAACAATGGCTAGCACTAGGTTCCGACTGGGCAAAACCCTGGAGTTTTTATTGGCAGGCGCTTTACGTCAAAAAATAAGAATGACCAAGAAATCCAAACTTATCTTGGTCACCGGAGGGGCAGGTTTTATCGGCTCTAATTTTATTCGTTACATCTTGGGAAAATATCCTAACGTCAAGATAATCAATCTGGATAAGCTGACCTATTCCGGCAACCTGGATAATCTCAAAGATATTTCCAAAGATCAGCGCTATAAGTTTATCAAGGGTGATGTCGCCAATAAAAACACAGTCAATAAAATCTTTAAAAACTATAAACCGGATTACGCGATCAATTTTGCGGCTGAAACCCATGTCGACCGTTCAATCCATGTCGGAGCGGAAGAATTCATTGAAACCAACATCAAAGGTGTTTTTAATATTCTGGAAGCGATTAAGAAATACGGCATTAAAAATTATTTACAAGTCTCCACTGATGAAGTTTTTGGCAGTGTTGCTTTAGATTCTCGGGATTCATTCAGGGAGACAACGGCTTTCGCTCCTAACGTGCCTTACTCGGCGACCAAGGCTGGTGGTGATCTGCTCTGTCGGGCCTATCATTCTACCTGGAAACTGCCGGTAGTTGTGACTCATAGTTCCAATAACTACGGTCCCTATCAGTATCCCGAAAAACTGATTCCTTTTTTTGTTTTACGTATGCTCGAGGATAAAAAACTTCCTCTTTATGGCGATGGCCTGAATGTGCGCGATTGGATCCATGTTTTGGATCATTGCCGGGCTCTGGAGCTTTGTTTGTTCAAAGGCCATGCCGGCGAGATCTATAACATCGGCGCTGACAATGAGATGAGTAATCTGGCGATAGCCAAACTGGTTCTAGACTATTTTGAGCGTGATAAATCATGGATTGAATTTGTCGCCGATCGACCGGGGCACGACCGTAGATATGCGATTGACTCTTCTAAAATAAAAAAAGAACTTGGCTGGCGGCCCAAACTCGACTTTGGCAAGGCCCTTGCCAGTACCATTAAATGGTATGTAGACAATCCGGCCTGGATTGATAGAGTAAGGAAACGGACGGGTGTTTTCAATCCGCATATAGATTTGTGGAGAAAGCACGGAATCAAATAACTATGACGAAAGGTATCATTTTAGCCGGCGGCAAGGGCACACGCTTACTGCCCCTGACTAAAATCACCAACAAACATTTATTGCCGATTTTTAATCGGGCGATGATTGAGTATCCCTTGCGGACGCTGTTTAGAGCCGGTATCGAGGATATAATGATTATCTCCGGCCGTGAACATGCCGGAGATTTTGTTGAATATCTCGGCTCCGGCGCCGACTACGGCGTGAAGTTTACTTACAAAGTGCAGGACGAAGCCGGTGGCATAGCCCAGGCCTTGCTTTTGGCGGAAGATTTTGTGGATGGCGGTTTGATGACGGTGATTTTAGGAGATAATATTTTTGAAAATAATTTTTCAAATGTGGTCAGTAGCTTCCGTGGTGGAGCCAGAGTTTTTTTGAAAAAGGTCGCCGATCCGGCACGTTTTGGAGTGGCAGTTTTAAATGGCAAAGTTGTAACCCAAATCATTGAAAAGCCGAAAGAACCGCCAACGGCATTTGCCGTAACCGGGCTCTATCAATACGATAGCGAAGTTTTCAAAATTATCCGCCGGCTCAAGCTGTCAGCTCGCGGCGAATTGGAGATAACCGACGTCAATAATGCTTACATCAAGCGCGGCAAACTCAAAGTTGAGTTTGTCAAAGGATTCTGGTCGGACGCCGGCACATTTGATTCACTGGCGACAACAATTGACTGGGTTATGAAAAAGAATGCCTAGGATTTCCCTAGCATAATGTTGACCTGTTATTGGCATTATGTTAGAGATTAGGCAGGACATTTACATAACTGGAGGAAAAATATGAATGACATTTTAAGCCAAACTGTAACTACTGGCGCTGACGGCATGGTCGGTTCTTATGTTGATTTCGGGATTAAAACCAATCGTCTGTCGCTCGATGTTACAAATCCACACCAGGTTTCGGCCATAATCAATGCTCATCAGCCGAAGGCAATCTTACATCTGGCAGCCATTACTGATATGGATCAATGTGAGACAGAACCAGTTTGGGCTGACTTAGTAAATCATCAAGGAACAATGAATATGGCCATTGTCGCCGAAGAGGTCGGCGCGAAAATGGTTTACATATCTACCAATGCAGTATTCGACGGTTCTAAAGCCGGGTCTTATCTGGAAAATGATTATCCCAATCCCCGGAATTATTATGGTCGGACAAAACTTGCAGGAGAAGTTGCAGTTCAGCTTAACTCGAGTAACTTTTTGATAGTCAGATCTTCCTGGATTTTCGGCGGCGGACCAGAGAAAGACAAAAAATTTGTCGGCAAAATAGTAAAAAAATTACTTGATCCGAAAGTAAATGATATCGAAGCGATCAACGATAGGCGAGGTACACCGACTTATGCTAAGGATCTAGTCGCGGCAGTTAGAGAACTAATTCCTGGTGACACTAAGGGCATAGTTCATGTTGCCAATTATGGAATTTGCACAAGGTATGATATGGTTTTGGAGATTGCTAAGTTTTTTGGCATCAATAAAAGAATTATTCCTGTATCTGCCAGTCAATTCAGCGGATCAGCCAATCAACTGGTAAATGAGAGTTTGAGTTCTATGCATTATAATGAAACCAGGCCGTGGCAGGATGCGCTCATAGAATATCTAAGAACGGAATGGGGCCACTACCGGGAATCATGAACAAAATCACTCGCAAAAGTATTTGCCGGATATGCGGTGCCGAGGATTTTGCAAAAATCTTAGATTTGGGCAAGATGCCTCCAGCTAACTCTTTTTTGGATAAAAAAGAACTTTCACGACCAGAAGGGAAATTCCCGCTGGTCGTTTATTTTTGTAAAAATTGCGGTTTACTGCAACTAAGAGACATCGTCCATCCGAAATTTCTTTATACACACTATGACTATATGTCTTCGGCGTCAAAACCTTTGGCCGATTACTTGGAAAATCTAGGACTGGAGTTATCAGCTAAGTTTATTAAGTCAAAAAAAGATTTAGTTATAGATATCGGCGGCAATGACGGCACTTTGCTCGGAGCCATCAAGAACCGGTGCCGCGTTCTTGATATTGAACCGGCAAAAAGAATCGCCAAACTCGCCCGAACGGTTGGCATAGAGACTATTAATGAATTTTTTTCTGAAAAATTAGCCGATTGGATACTAAAAAAATACGGACCAGCCAGTGTCGTCGCAGCCAATAATGTTATTGCTCACATTGACGACCTGGCCGATTTGTTCAATGGCGTAAAGTTATTGATTGGCGAAAGTGGAGTCTTTTCTTTTGATGTGCATTGGGTTGGTAATCTGATAGGCGACGGGGGATTTGACCAGATTTATCATGAACATTTGTGCTACTTTTCCCTAAGCGTTCTCAATGGGTTTGTTGAAAAAGTAGGCTTGAGGATATTTGATGTTGAACTGACGACGATGCACGGAGCATCATTGAGAGTTTTTGTGGCTAAGGCCAGGCCAGTTCAGGAATCAGTAGGTCTGATAATTGCCAAAGAAAAGAAGCTCGGCCTGACTAAGCTTGCAACTTATCTGGCTTTTGCCAAAAGAGTAAGACAAAATCAGAAAGAGCTTAGGACTTTATTGCTTGGCCTTAAAAAAACCGGCAAAACGATTGCCGGTTACGGCGCACCGGCCAAAGGTAACACTTTATTTAATTTTTGCGACATAGACAGTCGAATCGTTGACTACATAGTTGATACCACATCTCTCAAGCAGGGGCTCTACACACCAGGCGGACACATACCAGTCCTTCATCCTGACGAATTCCATAAACGGAAACCGGATTACGCCGTGCTTCTGGCATGGAATTACGCCGATATGATTTTGGAAAAAGAAAAAAAATTCCGCCAAAACGGCGGTAAGTTTATCATTCCCGTGCCTAAACCCAGAATTGTTTGATTCTTATCTTTTGAGTATAGTTTAAAGATCAGATGCTGAAGAAATTTTTTAAAAAAGAAAGTGTCCTCTTGGCGCTTATCCTAGTTTTGTTTTTGATTTTACGGTTTCATGGTCTGGGCTTTGAATATCATCAGGATGAATATAAATGGGTTGGCCTGGTGAATACCCCCGGGGACATTACAGATCCACCTATCACGGCGCTCCTGTTTATCACTACCGCAAAAATTCTGGGTGCCGATCATTTTAGGTATATGCCTCTTTTTTTCGGGTTGGTAGCCTTGGTTTTACTTTTTTATTTTGTTAAATCCAGATTTGGTAAGAGGGCGGCCTACTTTAGCGCCTTATTTTTTTCTATCTCTTTTTATAATGTTTGGGCGTCATTATTGGTGGACCGTGATGGAGAATTTTTGCCGACTATTTTTTTGCTAAGTTTGATATTTTTTTATAAATGGACCGATGCCCTGGAGAAAAATAAAAAAATACTGTGGGGTTTCTTACTTAGTTTGGCTCTCACTTTTGGTTTTTTAACCAGACTAAGCTTCATACTTGTTATTGCCGCTCTTTCAATTGAATTCCTATTTTTAAACAGACATCGCTTAACCGATAAGAATTTTTTGTTTAAATACGGTTCTCTTATACTGATATTCTTTTTATTTCTAGGCCTTTCTTTGGTCAATGCTCATTCGATATTCCCGTACTTTAATTTGGGTCTGATTTTAAATTATTCCGGACATTTTGCGGTAAATGGGGCTAGAAACTTTTTACAGATTTTTATAGAATTTTTCAAATCTTTACTTTATCTTTCGCCTCTTTTTCTATTTTCTATATTTTTCATCCAAAAAAAGTCACTAGGATTTTTAAGAATCCTTTTAATATTTATTGTCTTGGGTCTCGTTTTTTACCTGGGTTTGTTTGATTTTTCTTCCGGTGCACTGGATAGATATTTTGTTTTTCTGATAGTTCCTCTTTCTATTATAACGGGAATTGCCGCAGCAAATAATTTAGAATCAGCCGGCGATCTGAAACCAAATAAGGTTTTAATCGTAAGTAGCGCATTGGCGATAATTCTGTTTACCCTTCAATTTTTGCCGCATTATGTGCCGGCGTTATATCCGAAACCGGAGTGGTTTTATCGCGTCTTAAATTTCAAGTGGAGCTTTATGATGCCGTTTTTCGGCGGCTCGGGCCCGCTTGGGTTTTATGTCTCATGGCTTTTGATCGGCGGCAGCTGGATATTTTCAGCCGTTGCCGTTATTCTGGCATTGGCTAAAAAAATTACAAAAAAATCAGCCTGGATTTTTATTTTAATCATCGGGATTTTGTATAACGGTGTTTTTATAGAAGAATATCTGTTCGGCAAGATTAACGGTAATTCAAATTATCTTTTGAAAAAGGCCGAAAGTTACATAATTTCAAATCCAAACATAAAAAAACTAATTACTTATAATGACATTGGTGCCTATGAATTACGCAAAGCCGGCAAATACCAAAGACGTTTGTATGTTGCGCCCAAATACGAAGGCAGTTATCAGGATGTCTTGAATAATTTCAAAAGCTATTATTTTGTGTTGGATATTCCCAAAATCGATCCGGCGAGTATCTATGCCAAATATTTTGCTACATGTAAAACCATTTACGAGGATAAATCAGGCAAAATCACAGCCAAAGTTTACGACTGTAGAAAAGCAGTCAGTATATAGAATTATATGTGTGGAATTGTAGGTTTTAACTCAGATAATAAAGAATTGGGCAAAAAGATGACTGATTTGATTGCCCACCGTGGACCCGATGATGAAGGGGTTTTTTGCGACGAGCGACTAACTTTGGGCAACCGGCGGCTGGCGATTATTGACTTGAGTCAGGCCGGTCATCAACCGATGGTAAGCGATGACGGCGCCTATGTCATTGTTTATAACGGCGAGGTTTACAATTTTAAAGAGATAAAGAAAGAACTGTCAGCTCTCGGCCATCATTTCAAAAGCCAGACCGATACGGAAGTGATACTACAAGGCTATCGGGAATACGGTGCTGGAATATTCAGTAAACTGCGCGGTATGTGGGCGGCGGCGATTTACGACAAGAAAAACGACAAGCTCATCTTGTCGCGTGACAGCTTTGGCATTAAACCGCTTTTTTATTTCTGGGACGGTAAGAATTTTGCTTTTGCTTCCGAGATCAAAGCTATCAGGGAATTTTTGCACTCGCATAGACTTAAGACCGAATTATCAAAAGACGGCGTCAACCAGTACTTCATCCTTGGCTATACGCTACAGTCGGCTACGGTTTTCAAAAACATTAAAAAGGTAAGGCCGGGCGAGATACTGACCTTTGATCTTGCAAGTAAAACATTCAGTAGTTCGCTTATTGAATCAAACAAACCTATTGCTGGTTTTGCCGACAATTCTGACACCGAGATATTTAAGAATTTTGAGAAAACTATAAGCGATAGCATTCAAAAGCATCTGATCGCCGACGTGCCAATCGGCGTGTTTCTGTCGGGCGGTTCTGATTCAACATTAATTGCTTTAATGATGAAAAAACTCGGTGTTAAATTGCGTGCTTTCACGGTCAGGATCAGTGGCCGTGGTGATGCCGATTACGCTCGCCAAATCGCCAAGTTTGCCGGCCTAGAACATGAAGAAATTAATTTTGATGAAAGAGAATTCTCCGAATCATATGAAAAATGCTGGCAGTATCTGGACGAACCGATTGCCGACAGTTCTCTTCTACCCAGTCTGGCTGTATCTAGTGCCGCCGCCAGGCAGGTCAAGGTCGTGCTTACCGGTGAGGGTGGTGATGAATTGTTCTGGGGTTATCCGAGATACCAAATGCTTGAGCCATTAAGCAAATCGTACGGTCCCGATTGGTGGTTGAAAACCGCAGATTATTTTAGAAAACCGGATTCAGAATTTTATCAAAAATACATCAGGCCTCTTGCCCGAAGAAAAAGACTTTTTTACTTAAGTAAAATAAAGCGGGATTTGCTCGGTACGTATTTGGAAAGCGCAGCGATTGACCCGGACGTCTTGTCACGGATTGAACTGCATAAAACCTTAAAGAATTTGTCGGGTGAGAGACCAGACATCGCTTTTTTTGACAGGAATTTTTACTTGCCCAACGATCTTTTGTATAAAACTGATTTTGCAACTATGGCTTATTCAATTGAAGGCCGAGTGCCATTCCTTGATAAAGAAGTTTTTGCTTTTGCTAAATCACTGCCGCCGGAATGGAAATTCAAAAACGGCGTTGGCAAGAGGATTATCAAAGAATATCTGGCCAAAAACCTGCCACCGGAATTGATTTTCAGGAAGAAAGAAGGCTTCAGCGTGCCTCTGAATTTTTATAAGTCTACCGGCTATGAAGCCGATCTCAGACAAGCGGTTTCCTATGTGAGAGATGTATTTGACGATTTGTCTTTGCCAAACCCGGTTTTCCGGCGCCTAGCTAAAGATGCCGGCTATTTCAGATTATTTCAAAACAAATTCCGCCATTTTCTTTTCGCCGCACTTGTTTTCTACAAAACAACTTCTAGAATGAATTAATATGTCTCCATCACTAGAGAGAGTTTACCATAAACATCACAGCGAACGTCGCAGGGGAGGTTTTGCCGTTCTAGAAAAAGAACGCGGACCGCTTTTTGCCGAATTAATCGGCCGGGGCAAGAAAGTACTCGACCTTGGCTGTCGTGACGGAGTTATTACCAGATATTTTATTGCCGGCAATGAAGTTACCGGTGCCGATGTTGACTCGGCGATACTTAATCAAGCCCGCCAGGCATTGGGCATTAAAACAATTCATTTTGACGTTCAGGATAATTGGCCGCTTGAGCCAAACTCTTTTGACGCAATCGTAGCCGGCGAATTGCTTGAGCACGTCTACTTTCCAGAAAATATTCTTGAAAAAGTCATTTCAACGTTAAAAAACGGTGGAGTGTTCGTCGGCTCGGTTCCTAACGCTTTTGCCATGCGGAATAGGCTTAAATACCTTGTCGCAAGCAAGATAAGCACGCCGCTTGAAGATCCGATGCATATTAACCATTTTTCCTGGAGCGAACTTGAAGCGTTACTTAAAAAACATTTCTTGGATGTAAAATTATATCCTCTGGGCCGGTCCTATTATGGTCTTGCCGATAAATTGCCAAGTCTTTTGGCTTATTCAATAGCTTTTTCGGCTAAGAAGGCCTAAGCCGTTTGAAGGCAGTTAATTTCTAAATACTATTGACAAACTATTCGTATCTGCTATAATCTAAAATATAGTACAAGATAGCCCAAAAATACGATCTTTTAAACCATAAGGAGAAAGCCATGCTCAGAACTAAAATTGCTGAGTCTGAAAGAGGGATGCGCCTAAGGGAAGAACTCATAACGTACCTTTCTAGGTCCTTGAGGCAGATATGTAATCAAGCCCGGGCTGTTTTTGCCGGTCGTGTTTTTGTTGAGATAGATTACGTCTATAATTCCACTGGCTGTATCGGAGAAGAAAGAAGTGTAATAGTAGAGGAGCAACAACCAATAAATCCAATCGTGCAGATACTCACTCTCGGTTTGTTAGGCAAAAGAAAGAGAAAAATTTTAACCATTTCATTTTGGTCCATACAGCAAGATTTATATTTGGCAAGTATCCATGTATTTGATAGCCGTGCACTGGAATTGGTAGAGGCTAGCATTGCCGGGGGTAAACCTAGTGGTGAAATTAGAATCAAGATTACCCCGCATCACGGAAGACATTTTAATGAGTCCATCATGTATGTTTATGAAGAGTCTCTAGCATCATGATTGAAAGATACGCAATCGACTAAAATTCTGTCACAGAAGGCCTGGTTTACCGGGCCTTTTTGAATACAAATTGATTGTTACCAAGGCCGTCGGTAGTTTTGGTGTTCGCAAGACTAAATTCAGCAAAGTTTTTTTTCATGAAACTAGAAATCTCTTCGGCGGTGGCGAATTCATAAGGATAGCCGCCGAGCCAGTCTATAATGTCATGTTTCCAACTCATGCCTCTTTTGTTTTTGAAATCGCGGATAATTTTGGCGGGATTTCTGCCTCTGGAAATAAAATATGCCATCAGCTTGGCCATGTAACTGTACTCCAGGATCTTCCTGAGAAAAACCGGTGATTGGTTATAGAATTTTTTCATTTTTAACCAAAAATTTGAACCCCAGCGGCCGTTGGCTTTGTTGTAAATCGCAAGTTGAAACATACCGCCGTCTGCTACTAAATTTGCTGAATTCTTGATCGCTTGCCACATATCTCCAGTGTGATGCAGGGAGCCCCAAGCATAGGCGATATCGTATTTGCCTAGACCAGCCAAGAATTTTTGATCTAGAATTGAAGCGTGAAGTACCTGCCAATTGCCGGGATTGCCAGCTTTTTGTTTTAGATACTCCGTGCATTTGACTGAAAATGGATCAACATCAATACTCACAACCTTAGTGGCACCTAGCTCATAGGCGGCATAGGAAAAAAGTCCGCTGCCGCAGCCGATATCAAGAAAAGTTTTGCCTTTAAAATCACTTAGCCCCAAAAAATCTTGCAGTGAACTTTTAGCAATAGCAAACCTCGCCGGGTTAAGGCTCTTCAAGAAATCCTGCCAATTTTTTCCGAAAGAGAATATCATATTAAAGTTTTTTGAAATAACTATACATCAGAACGGTGCCAAAAAGAGAGACGAATATTCTTCCAATAGCCGCCCCAAATAGGCCAAAATAGCGGATCATCAGAAGCATAGTACCTAATTGGACTGCAGATTCAATGATGTTGTACTTATAAAGAAATTTGGTGGCCCCTTTAGCCGAGAGGACTCTTGAAATAATAACAAAAGGGTA
Organism: Minisyncoccia bacterium; assembly: GCA_041499075.1. Lineage (GTDB taxonomy): Bacteria > Patescibacteriota > Minisyncoccia > 2-02-FULL-40-12 > IGHO2-01-FULL-4-A > JBGQJN01. The sequence continues at coordinate 11,516 of JBGQJN010000027.1, forward strand.
CCAGATGAGAGGAACCGCCATAAGCTGAGCGTAAAGAATAGAGTCGGTGTATTTGGGTAAAAACAACTTAAAAAATAGCGGCACTATTAAAATATACAGCGCGACCATGGCGCCGGCCAGGAGCATGCTTTTAAAAACACGTTTGGTCAAAGTTGCCTTGAGTTCTTCAATAGGCCTTTCGGCCAGTTTGGGCAGGGCAACTTCCGGAACTACCGCCAGAAAACCTTGCAGCCGGTTGACCGGCGCGCTGGCAATGCTGTAGACAGCCAGTTTTATGGGGCCTAAAAACTGGAAAACTATTATGCTGTCCAAATAATTGACCCCGAAGGCTATCGCGCTAAGAAAGCTGAGATGCTTGCCGTAAGTCATGATTTCCGGATTGTGTTTTTTATTTAAGTCTAGCCTTCTTAAAACTATCGGTCCGATTAGGAAGCCGATAAGGATATAAGGCAGGAAATAGGCGAGTAAAACAAAAAGAAGATTTTTGGTTAAAAATAAAGTCGCGATCAGAGTGAGAGCGGAGATAATCCTTGCCGCCATATTAAATTTGGCCTGGATATCAAAACGTTTTTTGCCGGCCAGGATATAGCTGTACGTGTTAGAAGTGTCAAATAACGGTATGGTGATTGCGGTTATGATAAACGCGTAGCCGAAAAGGTGATTACCTTTGTAAAAATAATACGCAGCCAAACTAAGCGATCCCAACGTTCCCAATAGGCCCCATTTTATT
>JBGQJN010000028.1:0-9691 GCA_041499075.1 Minisyncoccia bacterium
CTGTTGATGGGGATCTCGGCTCCGATCGCGGCAAGCACCGGCTCTTTGACGAGATATGCCGCCTTGGCTCCGGCATTAATCGTGGCCTCTATCACCGCCCGCCGTTCGGTTGAAGTAATACCAGCCGGCACAGAGACCAGAATTTCCGGCTTAAAAAAACCGAACCTGCCGACGGCTTTATTGATAAAATACTTAAGCATGGCTTCGGTCACGCGGTAATCGGCAATCACGCCGTCCTTAAGCGGCCGTGACACGACAATACTATCCGGCGCTCGGCCGATCATTTCTTTGGCATAATTGCCAACAGCCAATATTTTATTGTCCAATATTGAAATCGCGACAACTGACGGTTCATTAATAACAATACCTTTGCCCGGTATGAAGACAAGCGTATTAGTTGTGCCGAGATCAACACCGATTTTTTTTACAAACATAGGACTTACATACTTAACTATTATATTTACCCCACCCTTGAAAATCGCTTTAAAAAAATTGAATTGTCCAGATTATAAAGCTACAGGAGTTCATGGCGATTTTCAAGGGCGGGGTTTACATTGAAGGTAAATTCAGGTATAATAACTGCCTATGAAGAAAAAGACTAAGCGGCTAATTTTCTATTTTTCCGTGCTTGTTTTTATCGTCCTTAGCTGGCTGGTGGTACTTTTCGCCCTGGGTTATAAATATGATTTTGTCCAAAATAAATTCTTCAAAACCGGCTCGCTGGCAATCGATCTCAATACCGAAGCTGATATTTACATAAACGATAACCTAGCCGGTAAGACTTCTTTTTTGGGCAATTCATTTTCACAAAGCCGTCTTCTGCCGCGAACTTATAATATCAGGGCACAAAACAATAAGTACCAGTCTTGGGATAAACTCGCCAACGTAGAAGCCGGCTTCTTGACAAGTTTCCCGAATGTCGTCCTCCTGCCAAAGGATTTCCAAGAAAAAACTGTAGCTTCAAGCTCGTTGACCGGCAAGCTGACAGTCAGTTTTGATATTAATCAAAAAACGGCCCTATTTACAAGTAAAAATAGATCAGAAACTATCACCCTCCAAAACGGAGAGATAAAAATTATTAAACCCACGCCAACACCGGTAAGTACAGCAAAGATACCAGAAAATTCATACATCCTCTCGCCTGACAACAGTAAACAGGCATGGCTCAATGATCATGAGATCTTGGTCAAGTGGCTCAAAGATAGCGGCAACCAGCCGCTTAAGCACGCCGGCGATATGGAATTGGTTACCAGATTCTCACAGACTGTCAGCGACCTTCAATGGTACAAAGATTCAGAACATCTGATAGTCAATGTCGGCCTGCCCGGCCAGGGCGGTATAATAAAATTCATAGAAATAGACACCCGCGGCGGGATCAATATTTTTGATATCACAAGTACTAGCGGGCCATTCTATTATGACCGCGACCTGGATGCAGTGTTCAAAATTGAAGGCACTAAACTTATCCGCATAAACCTAAAAGCTAGCTAGCTTTTCTATTGACATATCGTGATAATTGATATAAGATAAGCTTGCAAGAGAATCTAATCGGAGGAATTGAAAATGCCGGAAACATTGGACCTTGCCGCTCTTGAACAGGCCTTTGAAAATTTGCCAAGCGAAAATGTTAGGAACTTTGTCAGATTACTTTATAAGGTCAAAGATAAAGCGATTGAGGGTGTAGGTCACCATACGTGTTATTATTGCCCTGTCACGGTAGGATACGATGTAATTGCGACCTCTTTTTGGCGCAGCCTAGAAAAAGATGACAAAAAAAAATTGACCCAAGCGGGCTGGACCAGTCTTATATATAATGCAGGCCTAGAATGGTACGACAAAGGGTGCGACTGTTCTAAGAAACAAAGAGAAAGAGATGTGTTGCTTCGGGGATTTCTAACTATGGAAACTTTACCAAACTAAAAAGGGGCTCACGCCCCATTTTTGTTTGTTTAAATATCCCGCTCAACCCCTACCCCAAAATCAACATTCCGACCCTGCCTGCCGGTAGGCAGGTTTGACAAATATAACTCGCTCGCAACGCGGAATACCTTCCGAGCTTTCCTCAACCTTAGTTTATGTAAACATAAACTAACCCCGCATTAGCGGGGCTTAATCGGGTCTGCGGTCTCGGCTTTCCGTTGCTCGCTCGCCTTATTTGTTACCAAAGTCTCCATGAATGATTTTGGGATAGGAGTTTTCGCTTTGGTCTTAGATAAATCACAAAAATTAAACCACCGGGAGCCCAGCCCTTCGAGAAGGGCTGGGCGTTCATTTATAACTCTTCGTATTAATAAGAATGGGATGTTCTTTTCCGGCGGAGACGCATGCGTTTTGCGCCTGTCCCGAAGGGCCAGCAAAACACGTGCGTGTAGCCGGCTCAGCAAAATGATATTTTAAGATTTACAATTTTTGTCCTTGAGTTGGTGGTCAAAACTATCGTTTCGCCCACTGCGGGGCTTTCCTGGCTTTTTTGAGACCATACTTGCGACGCTCTTTGGCGCGTGAGTCGCGGGTCAGAAACCCGGCTTTACGCAATTTTTTGGAAAAATTAATATCAAAAAGCACCAGTGCCCGGCTTAAGCCTAATCTGATTGCGTCCGCCTGGCCGTGTATCCCGCCGCCGAGCACTTTGGCTGTGGCTTTAAAGCGGTTGAGAGATTTAAGTTTCTTAAGCGGCGATTCGACAATATTTTGTAAGGGAATACTTCTGAAATAATCCTGGTAGGATTTACCGTTGACCGAAAGGATGGCTTTGTCTTCCGCCGGCTGATTATCGGTTGATTTTTTAGTGTAGACCCTGACTCTGGCGGTTGACTCTTTACGCCGGCCGATAGCTTCGTAATATTTTTCCGAGCTCACGGGTTTGACCGTCGCCTCCTGCTCAATAACAACATCTGTTTCTCTGGGCACATCAATAACTTTTTCTTCCTTTTTAGTTTTCACAACCTTAATTACAGCCACCTTTTCTTTGACCGGTTTAGATTTTTTTGTTTTAGGTTTTGTGGTTTTAGTTGGCATATGTTTACGCAGGTTACGGCTTAAACTCCAGATTCTTCATAATCCTACTCCTTAATTTATTGGGTGCAAGCATGCCGTGGACAGCAGACCAAAGTACTTTTTTTGGGTCTTTGGCAAAGACATCCTTGAGCTTCTTTGACTTCATTCCGCCCGGATAACCGGAATAATGAAGGTAGGTCTTCTGCTCAAATTTTTTTCCGCTAAATTTTATCTTATCAATATTTTCAACTAATACTTTTTCCTCGGGCATCAAATAAGGCTTATAGCCGGGATTATTCTTGCCGCGTAAAAGCAAAGCCAGTCTACTTGCCAATCTGCCCAGCGGCTGATTTGTAGCGTCAATCTTGTGGGTCATATCTAATTTCTATTATTGAACAAACTCTATAACTGACATCCTGGCACCGTCGCTTGAGCGTGGCGGCAAATTCCGAATGCGAGTGTAACCGCCCGTTCGGCTTGCGAATTTCGGCCCGATTTCCTTGGACATTTTTTTGGCGGCTAGCGGTCCCAGCTCTGAAACCAGAAGCCTCAGCGATGCCATATTAGCACCCTTGCTTTTGCTAATCAATTTTTCAATGTAAGGTCTCAAGCTTTTGGCTTTGGCTTGAGTAGTTGTAATTTTGTTGTGCAATATCAAGGCATGCGCAAGATCACGCATCAATTCTTTGCGCTGTTTCGTTTCCCTGCCGAATCTTCTGTTTTTACGTCCGTGGTTCATTTTCGGAAATTAAAATTTACTTATCCTTCTTCTTTGTCTTTTTGGTTTTTGCGGTCGACTTAGCTTCTTCTTTGGGAACTTCCACTTTACCGATTATTGCGAAATGCTCAACTAGTATGTCTGAAGCTTTTTTAAGTGATTCTTCCGGACTGACACTGCCATCAGTCTCAACATCCAAAAGAACTTTGTTATAATCCGTTCTTTGGCCGACACGGATGTTTTCCACCGTGAAATTAACATTCCTGATCGGCGTAAAAATGCCGTCAATAGCGATCTTACCAACGGTCAGTTTTTCTTTTTGTCTTTGTTCGACGGGCACGTAGCCGATGCCTCTTTCTAGCGTAATTTCCATTTCAAGCTCCGTCTTCTTATTGGTGATGGTCGCGATATGCTGATCGCCGTTGACGATTTCAACATCGGCATTTTCCTCAATGGCACTGGCCGTCACTACTCCCTCTCCCTTGGCGTGTAGCATCAAGGTAACCGGCTCGTCTTTGAAAAGCTTAAGTCTGACTTTCTTCAGATTCAAAATTATCTCAATAACATCTTCCAATATGCCCTCTATGGCGGAAAACTCATGATCAACGCCCTTAATCTTAACCGAGGTAATAGCCGCGCCTTCAAGTGAAGATATCAGAACGCGCCTCAAGGTATTGCCTATGGTCATACCGTAGCCGGGATACAGCGGCCCGATTTCAAAAACCGCTCGGCTGCCCGTCTTGGATACTAACTTGGGTTCTGATGGTAGTTGTATCATTTTTTCCACCCTTTAACTCGCAGATGCCGGCTAATAAGGAATAAAACCTTTCATCTGGCAACCACTGAGAGAAAGATAATTTATCTTGAGTAAAATTCAATTAATGCTTGTAAGTCTTTGCTGTCCAGGCCGCTGTCAAGAATCGTCGGCACGCCGTTTACTTTGACAACGAATGAGTCCCGGTCAAGCTCAATCCATTTCGGCGCCTCGTATTTCTTGATCCACTGCGGTACAAGCGCCGAGAAATACTTGGATTTCATACTGCCTTCTCTGACCTTTATGACATCGCCACTTTTGACTTCATAGGATGGGATATTGACCTTGCGTCCGTTAACCATAATATGGCCGTGATTGACCACTTGCCTGGCCTGATCTCTCGATTGCGCCAAGCCGGAACGATAGACAATATTATCCAGACGCCGTTCCAGTCTTTTTATGAGCATTTCGCCGGTCTCACTTTTTGATTTAATCGCCTGTTTAACCCAGTTCTTGAACTGCCGCTCAAGCATCCTGTAAGTATTGCGAACTTTTTGCTTGGACTGAAGCTGTAAACCGTACTCCGAAATCCTGCCCTTGAACGATTTGCCGTGCATGCCTGGCGGATACATGCGCTTAACTGTCGCTGATTTTGGCGAATAGGAACGCTCGCCTTTCAAAAAAAGCTTAGTACCCAGTCTGCGCTCTATTTTTTCTTTTGGACCAATGTAGCGTGCCATAGATTTATTATTAAACCTTACACTCGCCTCGGCTTAGCCGCTCTGACACCGTTATGGGCGGCCGGCGTAGCGTCAATTATTGAAGTAATGTTAACACCGGTGCTTGCAATACCGCGGATAGCCGCTTCTCTGCCGGGGCCTATGCCCTTGATTGTTATCTTCGCTTCCTGAAAACCAAGTTTTTTTGCTTTTTCAACAGCATCCTTACCGACAAGCGTTGCCGCATAAGGCGTAGATTTCCTGGCACCCTTAAAGCCAAGTGTGCCGGCTGATGAAAAAGCGAAAACGTTGCCGTTGGGATCTGCCACCGAGACAATCGTATTATTGTAAGATGAGAAAACATAAACCGTGCCTTTGAACACCTGCAGTTTGGCGGACTTTTTGGGCGCGCTAACAACAGCTGACTTACTGTCGCCCTCTGGGCTGGCGCCGGCATTGGTTATAATGCGTTTCTTACCCATATGGTTTATGTCTTCTGCGCAGTCGGTTTCCTGCCAGAACCCATGGTTTTACGAACATTGCCTCGTGTGGTACGGGAATTGGTTTTGGTCCGGCCATGTATAGGCAAGCGGCGGGCATGACGCGTACCGCGCCAAGCGCCGATCTCCTTAAGTCTTTTGACATTTTCTGATACCTCGCGTCTCAAGTCTCCTTCGGTTTTGTAATTGCGCTCCATTATGCTTTGGATCCGGTTGATTTCCTCGACGGTCAAATCTTTGGCTAATTTATCTTTGCTGACATTGGCAGATTTCAAAATAACACGGCCTGAAGTCAGCCCTACTCCATAGACGTAAGGTAGAGAATACTCGATCTTTTTATTGTCCGGGATATTGACGCCTGCTATTCTCATATTTATCCTTGTCGCTGTTTATGCTTGGGATTCTCGCAAATGCAGTAAAGCCTGCCTTTGCGGCGCACAAGCTTACACTTATCACAAATCTTTTTTACGGATGCTCTGACTTTCATATGATAATTGTTATCTTACCTTCGATAGACTATCCTGCCCTTGACGTCTCCCGGAGCAATCTCCACGGTCACCTTATCCCCGACCATTACTTTGATATAATGCAGCCTCATTTTGCCAGCTAAATAACCCAAAATCTCCCGGCCATCATTTAGCTTGACCCTGAATTTGGTGTCCGGAAGTGATTCTGTCACTACTCCCTCTTGTTTGTTCTTATCGTCGTTATTCAAAAAAAATGAAAAAAATAATCCGCTGGAAAGCGGAGGAATTAATGCCTCTTATTCCATTACCCTAAGTGTAGCAAACGCCGGTTTCCGTGTCAACTGCCGGAAGCCCTGCCGTGGTGGGGCGTTCATTTATCACTTCTAGTATTGCGAAGAGGAGGATGTTTCTACCGGCGGAGACACACGCGTTTTGCACCCCCGCCGTGGCGGGGCAAAACACGTGAGTGTAGCCGGTCAGCAGAGTCAGATGTTGGGATTTGCAATTTTTAGGGAGGGGCAATCTAGTTGTTGCTGACGTCAATTTTGATTTTGGCGGGATTTGTGGGTATACTTTTGACCCAGAACGGAGACAGGACAATACGGGCAGACTGCACTTCTTTAACGTTCTTGAAATAGGTACGCACCTCGTCTTCATTCATGCCGGAGATATCTTTTAATATTTTATCAGGGTCAACTTTGGATGCAGCTTGAGCCGACACCTGCACGTCAAAGGTCAGCATGGATTTATCGGCATTAAGCACAGGATTTTGATAAGTTATACTAGGATCCACGGGCAATAACTCCAGATCACCATTTTTGGAAAGATAATTTTTGATTAAATCGGTGATATCGTCCTCGCGAAAAGCTATGGTATCAGCCGATCCCTTGATTGTCATCTGCAGATTATCTGCGGCTTCACCGACTTTGGCGTTAACAACTGGATCTTCTATTTTTACAACTGCCGAATCAAGAATTTTTAGATCATTAGCCTGGTTTTTCAAAGAATTGGTTATTTCATCTTTTAACTTGGCAGTTAACTCCTGCTGGGCTTTGGTAAAATCTTCTTCCGTGACCACTTTGCTAGAACCGACCATACCGCCAGTCATAGACGAACTGGATATTGCATAAAAAGAATCTGCTTTAGGTGTGCCGCTAAAACCGGGGATTGTGAACTTTGTAGGCCCAATGTTATACTCCACGCCCGGTCTATCGGCATAGACCGCTGAGTCAATCGAGCCTTCTTGCAAAGCACTGCCAGATTTGACCGCTGCCGGTACATTAATGGTCTGCGGTATGCGGAAAATAAGGCCGGCTGTGGTTTCAAATCTGGTCGTAGCCACAAGACGTTGAGATGTTGTGGTTTTATTGTAAATAGTGATTTTGCCACCGGCTTTCTGCACGACATTTCCCTGGCCACTTGAAGGATAGGAACCTGCTTCTTCCTTTTGTACGGTAAATCTCTGGCCGGGAATAAGACTGAACTCCGGACTGGTTTGAGTTGCGGTTGTGGAAACTGAAACCTTGAGCTTGAAATTAAGTTTTTGGGTTTGCGGGTGTATGGTTATCTGGGCATGGCCAAGAGCTGAATATAATACAAAAAGAATTGCCAGCAAAAAAATAAAACCGAAAGCTAATATCTTTTTGGAAATGCCCTTCCGGCTGACAGTGGACGGCAACAATTGATCATCCTGGCTGTCTTTTTGGGACCAAACTTCGGTAATATCGCCGCGTATCTTTTGACTAGAAACATTATTTCTGACCTCCACCTCTACTGGCGACTCACTTTCCTCTTTTATCTCCACCGGGCGATCGGCCTCACTTGTAAATATATCCTTCATCATGCGTTTTGCGGCCAATACCACCTCGGGCTCGTTTTCATCTGATACCGGTTTCTCAAAACTAGGGCCATGGTCCGCCTCGGCGTGGATGTTCCCAAAATCACCGCCGAGAACCGACTCCTTAGTGTCCAATACATATGAAGCAACGGCCGCAGAAGATTCCGGTTCAATCAGCTCGGGTTCTGGTTCTTTTTCTTCATACGGTTCCCGTTCTGCTGTATCAATCCTAGGGATTGCCAAAGTCGCTTTATGCTTTTTACGCTCGGGCATGCTGATTAAGTCAAGACCGGAAGCAGACGCAAAACCGGCAATAATCGGATCCTCGCTCATAATACTGACTTTTTTACCAGAGTTATCGGCCTCACTCTTTATATTTTCAAAGTACCAAGACTGCTTGGTGAATTTAGAACCTCTAGGAAAAATGAAAATAACCTCTTCGGCATCGGAGTTCTTGAACAAATCAAAAATGTCTTCAAATTTATCACTTTTGAGAACATGAATAATCTTAGTTGAGGCCATTCGGCTGAATTATAGCATTTTCAATATCAACAAGACAGGGCTAGGACTTAAAATCAAAAAGTTACTGCTTTGATACGGCGGGTGCCGGCGGAGATGGATTCTTCTTTGGTGATTTTGAAATTACCCCTCGGGTGCCCCTCGGGGTCTCGCTCACTGGTTACGTTACCAGTTCGCTCGACATGCGGGCCACCACAAAGCTCACGGCTGAATGGCGTTTTTTCGTCACCAATAGTATAGACTTTAACGATTTCTGGGTACTTTTGTTTGAAGAATGCCATGGCGCCTTTTTTGATTGCTTCTTCATAAGGCATTTCTCTCATAGTCACCGGCAGGTCTTGCCCAATTGCATCATTGACGATGTCTTCTACTTTTTTGATCTCTTCGGGCGTCAGTTTGCGCGAAAATGTAAAATCAAATCTTAATCTCTCGGCCGTAATATCAGAACCGGCCTGATGGACTTCCTCGCCCAGCACCTTACGCAAAGCGGCATGCAAAAGATGTGTCGCAGTATGCAGCCGCGTAACTTTTTTAAGCTCCTCCTCATTTCCTGCCTTCAATTCCCCCGTATCAAGGATCAGCCCATGCCCACCGAATTTTTTCTCTATTCCAGCCCGCGATTTTTCTTGGTGTTTCCTTTTTTCTTCTTCTAATTTCTGGCTAAAGCCTTCTTCTAATTTTTGCTGAAAGCTTTTTTCGTCAAATTTATACCACCGATCTTCGAGTAATTCTTTTATAACTTCGAAGGGAAATCCATATGTCTGATACAAATCAAAGGCCTGTTCGCCTATTTTTTGACCAATAATAAACGGCTCTATTTCTTTACCAGGGATCAATTCTTGGGCCCGCATACCAGGAAAACGTTTATCGAACTCTCTTAATCCATTTATTAACGTTTTACCGAAATTATCCAGTTCTTTTTCAAATATACTAAGAATTTCCTTTTTACCGGCTGAAAGATCAGGATAAATCTTTCCGTAAAAATCAGCTGTATTACTAAATAGTCCCATTAGAATATCCTTTGAAAGTAGCAAAATATTTTCTCTTATCTCCGCTTTATTAGAATGAGCCATCGCTCGCCTAATCAAACGGCGCAATATATATCCACTTCCCTTATTAGATGGCGTTACACGATCAGAAATAAGAAAAACTGCCGCACGAATGAGAACTGCGATAATCC
>JBGQJN010000029.1:0-9497 GCA_041499075.1 Minisyncoccia bacterium
ACCGGTAGCACCGCTATAATGAGTATCGCCGCTATAAGTAACCTTAAATCCGTAACTGCCGGAAGCAGGCGTAAATGGAGTTGAATCGGCTGCGCCACCACTTAAGGTTACTAGGTTCTCACTTGATGCTGGGTCACCATTACAGGTGCCATTATTGTACAGGCCGAAATTAACGGTACCTGTCGGGACTGGTCCGTTTTGGGTTATTACCGCGTGGTCGTGTACAAGGGTACCGACATCTATGTTTGTATTAGTGATGTTTGCATTCGCCGCATTGCGAACTTCGGTCGTCACTTGAGTAGACAGTTGTTCAACTGTCAACGACTCACACGTGCCGTCACTCTTATTATAATTTCCATCACCACTATAATGAGCAATATAGCCGAGTGAACCCACTGCAACTGTCAGGGGCGAGGATGAGGCTACGCCGAGAATATTAAGTGGACGATTTAGCTCTGTCGTTGGTTCAGTATTACAGCTTGAATCACTAAATAGATCAAAATCAACCGTGCCAGTCGGTGTCGGGCCTGATCCGATAACGAACGCGTTATCGTGAACAACTCGCCCGGGAGTAATTGTTTGTCCTGTGAGGTCAAGCGTGTTAGCCGAGTTCTGTATCTTGGTAGTAACCGAAGAATCACGTTTGGTGACAACCAAATGTTCTGTGGTGCAATCAGAAATAGCGCCTTCATTGTTGTCATCACCGCTGTAAACTGCCTGCCAGTAAAAGTCACCGGCAGTATTGAAGGTAAGTGGATTGGAATTAGGAACTATGTGATTGACCACCGTCTTCGTTCCTGCATCTTGTGCACCTTGTGAACACTCACTATCGGTATATGCGGTGTAGGTAACTGTTCCGCCAGCGTCAGTTGTAGCACCTGTTAAAGTTGAAGAATCGCTATCTGAAGCTCTAACATTAATGGGGCCGAGATTTACAAGTGTCGTAGTAATGCTCGGCTTGGCTTTTGTGATTACAACCGTTTCATCTGCACAATCGCTAGTCACGGGATTATTATTGGTGTCTCCATTGTAAGTAGCTGTCCAGTGGTAAGTTCCTGGACCGGGAGGAGTAAAATTCCCCGATTGAGCTTTGCCGCTAACTAACGGCTTGTTGGGATCAGTAAAGATCGGAGCGAGCTCACAGGCCGTATCACCAGCAGGATAGAACTTGAAGGTTACGTCACCGGTTGGATTAAAACCAACAGAAATACTTGCTTGGTCGCTGACTTGCACACCCACTATTCCACCATCCGAAGGAGTAGTCGTGATCTGCGGAGTAACTTTGGTAATTTCTAACGGCTCGCAAGGACCATCTGCCGCATTGTAAACACCCGCTTGGCCGTTGTAATGGGCTTTATAGTAGATAGCGCCAAAAGTATTTGTAGTAAAAGCAGTTGAAGGATCGGCGACACCAGCAACTAAGGCAATCGTGCCGGATACAATAGGATTAGCTAAACATTCAACATCACTATATCTAGTAAACGTTACGCTACCACTCGCAATAGGTCCGCCTATTTCACCAGTTACTGTAGCGCTATCATGGACAGTAGTTCCCACCGGAACCGTTGTTACAATACCATGATTTGGGTCGTGTACTTTTGTATCAACAGTCGGAGTATGAATGACCTTTACTATTTTTGATGCACCGAGTGTTGGCCCGTCAGTCGTATCATTTGCATCAGCATGCGATTTACCTCCGCCATAAGCAGTTGTTGCATTAATATGTCGGTTTCCATTAATGATTTCATCTAAATGAACAACTGTGTAGCTCACCAATCCAGAAGAAAGACTTGCAACGCCTGTGCCGCCAATTCGTGGAACAGCGCCCAAGGGATTTACCGTTCCATTAGGCGTTGTGAGCGTCCATGTCCCGCCTTCAAACGCGCAGTTAGGAGCTCCTAATGCGGAGAGTGTAGCTTGGTATTTAATGAGTTCACCGTCAGTAACGGTGTCGCTACTACCAATGCTTGTTACGCCATCTGAACGAAAAGCTCCAAGAGAAATACCTCCGCCGTTACTTGAACAACCTACCGGATCGACATCGGCCTTGGACAGCGGCACAGCCGTCGCGAAACTAACTATGAGCACTAACGCACCGAACGCACTAGATATTTTTTTCATTTTTTTGTTTATCCTAGACTATTTTTCTTGGAAATAATCTACGGATAAAGATTAAAAACTAATGTTATTATGTCTTAAGCATAACACCCAAAAAATGGCGTAAATGGGATGCTGTGGATAGTCAAAAAATATTTTTACAGATGCTAAAAAACGTGTTGGCGTATGCTAAAAAACGCCTTGACGATGGATAAATGCGAGTGTTCAGACAAGATTATAAAAGGTATAGCAGTAAAAAATTACGCTAATTGAGTATCAATATTTAACATGGTAGCAAATAATGCCAGTAATTTTTGGATAAAAGTTTCTAATTTTTGAATAATAGAAAAGACAGACATAATGGACAAAAAATTCCCGAAAACGACTAGACTCTCTAGACAAAAAGTAAAATATATTTTCAGGTGTTAAAAATTGGCAAACTTATTGATAGATTAATAATCATTCATATAAAATATTTGGTAAAACTGCATATAATGCCGGATAATTTATCAATAGTTATCAAAGAAGAGTATTTTAGAATTACATTACGCATCTGGCATGTTGTCAAGTTTGAGTGATAAAACCCGCGGTTGCAGTTTAGCCACCGTTTTAGGCTAAATCTGGGTAAGACGTATTGACAGCTTTTCTTGCCTGGCATTTTTCTGGTTTTATAAAAATAAAAGAGCCCGCACAGTTGAGCCGCGAAGTGCGGGAATCTTCCGTTGCAGGCCGGGTCGGGTCAGGTCTTTGGCCGGGTTGTTGATCAGCTTGTTGGGCTGACCAAGAAAGCTGGCAGGCCGTTGACTGACCAGGGGGTCAGCCTGCCCTGATGACAGGTCACGATTGTTTCATCCATTCTGGCATGGATGCGTATAACCGTTCCCGAGGCCTTACTTCGAAGAAAGTACTCGCCACCGGTGTTGACCTCGAGTACTATCCGGTTGTCTTCGTAAACTGACTTCATCAGTTCACCTCCTGATTATAAGCATAACATATCTCTATGGCATAAGTCAAGTGCTGGCTCTTCAAATTGTTATTTTCAGAACTTCCTCGCCAGAGCTCGTCAGCCGGGTGGCTTGATGTTGAAAACTTTTACGAAAGATTTGGATAAGAAAAGGGGCTGGCGGTCGCAATGACCACCAGCCCAACAGCGTGCCAGGACGTCACTTAAGCTCCCCGTACTGGCTCGGAGGACCTCGAGATCCCTCAAGCGGTCCGGCGAAATACCCTTGCCGGGTACTTAGGCTTCGACATAACCTGGCTACCTGTATGGATACATATTACACAGGAGGTATAAAAATGCAAGAGGGCTTGGGAGAGTGCCGGTTTGCTAAAGCTTATATCTTTTGCTAATCTGAACCTAGAATTAGTACTTTTAGAAAAAGGAGAACTAGACCATGAAACAAGAGGATCAGGAAGTCTTGCTCAATTTAAAAAATGTCTTGATTGTCGGCGCTTATAAGTTTCTTTTTTCCAAGCAAGTTCAATCTTCTAAAAAAATATTTTGGTGGGGAACCGTAGAAGAAGACGACAAAAGAAGTAGCCGACCGTGTAACCTAGGCCGAGCCTTTGTAAAACGAGGACTTGCAAGAATCCCCAAAATCCAAGCTATGGCTTCATCCAATGGCGCAGAATTTCTTGAATTTGGCGATGAGTCAGAGCTTTTTCCTCATCTTACAAGAATACTTGGCATTGAAGCTGATCCTAAAAAAGAGGTGGCGGAACCGCTAAAAGCTATGCCTTCATTGATCGATGCTGATAATCGGGAGATTGTACCGCCTAAAGACTTTGTGTTGGGTCAGGATAGAGTGATTGATGTCCTGGTTGAACGTATTCGGCCCTTCGAAGATCAGCCACGCAAGTACTTCAACCCTGAGCGTTTACTTGCTCTGGGAAGAAGTCTCTTACAAGGCCAGCAAATCCCTATTATCCTGATACCCGTAGATGGCGATCCGCTACACGATTATCAATTATACGACGGTGAACGTCGCTGGCAGGCTGCCAAACTCGTCGGCAAGAAAACCCTGCGGGCTATTATTGGCAAACCAATGAGTAAACCAAAACTTCTTAAGGGCTCGGCTATTTGCAACTTTGGACGAGAAGACCACCAAGCAATGGAAATTACTCGGACCCTGAAGCAAATTAAAGAAGATGAAAAACTTACTTATCAGGAGTTGGCCGATAGCTTCGCCCATTCAGTAAGCTGGGTGACTCAATATATGAGTTTAGCTAATCTTAATAAACAGGTTCAGGCGATGCTTGATCCTGAACTTCCAGAAGATCAACAGATTACTTTCTCGATGGCTAAGGAACTAGTCAAGGTCCCGTCTGATTATCAAGTCGTTGCCGCTCATCATATTCTGGATCACAAGTTGAACTTGCCACAGGTTAAACACTACATCCGGAAGGTCGTGGCAGATTTTGGCACCTCCGGTATTCAAAGGCAACGTAAACCTTTCGATGATTACAAGATACTGCAGACTTTTTTGAGTCACGCCTCCATGCGTGTCGATCAGTTTTTAGATCTGCCTGGCGGAATGACAATAGAAACCCTCTTCCGTAGAAGACCCCGGACAGATATTGATGAGTCAGTCAAAGCCCTTAATTCATTGATCCAGAGGTTACAAAAGATTAAAAACTCAGTCATAAAAGCAGATAAGAAATAGAGGTCACTCTCGCACCTACTAACTAAGCCCACCCTTAACCCGGGTGATTTGTTTTTTATTTCGTTTACAATCTACGGCTGGCCTAGCATCTTTCTAATCTTTCTCATTTCGTCAGCGTATTCTTTGCGGAGTTGAACCAATTCAGGATTGCCGGCATCCTTCTCCAAATCCGCAGCATCCTGATATAGCCAGCCAAGAACGTCGCCAAGATAGCTCGGGTCGGTAAAACCGGCATCAACGTAAAATTTTGTTTTTTCAAAATTAGATCTTGCATCATCGCCAAGCCCTGTCTGCCATTTTTCAAAAAGAGTGTTAGCCTTAGCAACATCCGGATCATCTGAATCCAAGACATCGGGACTGGTAAAGCCACGTTCAACTAGTATTCTATATGCGGCAAGGGCTTCTTCCTTAGATTTCTTCTCTGGTGACTGTGGTTTTGGAAATGATTCTTGCATATTTTTTAATTTTATACTATTTTGGCCAAAAGAAAAGCT
This sequence comes from Minisyncoccia bacterium, assembly GCA_041499075.1. GTDB lineage: Bacteria > Patescibacteriota > Minisyncoccia > 2-02-FULL-40-12 > IGHO2-01-FULL-4-A > JBGQJN01. Next base: position 5,258 of record JBGQJN010000029.1, read on the forward strand.
GCTGTTGCGGCAATGCCGCCTATTATGATCGTCTCAAGGGCACTGCGCAGAGGTTTGCCGGTCGTGAATTGTCCGCGGATATAGCCGAAAACTATCAAGGCCAGGATCGTCACAAAAATAGAAAACGAGAAAGCCCTGCTCTCATTTTGCAAAATAATATACGGCGACAGTGGAATTAGTCCACCGACAACATATGAGAAAGCTATGGTTGCGGCGCTTCGTATCGCCTGCCTTTTGTCTGGTTTCTCAAGTCCCAGTTCAAAACGCATCATAAAGTTGAGCCAGGTATTTTTATTTTTGGAAATTGAATCGGTTATTTTTTTGCTTTCCTGTTCCCGGACGCCGTATGATTCCAGAATGTTTTCCACTTCCTTCAGTTCAACATCGTGTTTTTCTTTCATCTCGTCTATCTCTCTTTGCTTTTCGGACAGGTAGTAATCTATGTAACTTTTAGCCGCCAAATATCCGCCCAGACCCATCGAGATGGAACCGGCGGCTATCTCGGCCAGACCGCCGGTGATGATAAGATGCCGGGAAGCGGCGCCGACCGCCAGGCCGGCCGCTATGGCAAAAGGCACAGTAATACCATCGGCCATACCCATAATCACGTCCCTGACAAAACCGCTCACACGGGAATGCTGTTCGATGTCACCGTAATGCCTGTAATAATTTAGTTTCATATTAATTAGAACTTTTTGTTAAATCTGCCCACAAGAAAACTAACCCAATCGCTAACCAGAAGATAACCTTCCACCAATTTTGAGTTTGCAATGCTTCTATGACAGAAACTCCAAAAAAAAGTATGAAGACCGTGAAATTCGTGCCGAATTTTAGTTTTCTTATGTAAGCCGGGTAGGATTTTTTTAACTGATTTTAGTATAGCACAACGACAACATTAAGTATGGTTATTTTAGTTTATTTTCAATAACCCAATCGAAGAATTCTTGCCAGCAGGCCAACAACGCCCCTTTCTCTTTTATCTCGTCGTCTTTCCATTCGCTGGCACCGAGATCAAGCATAATAGTATTCATGGCAAAAAAAAGTAAAATAGCCCAATACTGTTTTTGAGAAGTCGGATCGTGATCGTATATATCACTCCGCCAAAGTTGATTCCAAGCATTTAATATCCCCAGGAATTCATCTAGGGTAAGGTTTTCATTACGAATACGCATGAGGTCATTCCAGACCGGAAAGGCAACCTCAAAATATAACGGACGCCATTTCCAATAGAGATTTGCCAGAAGAATGTATTTATTTGCATCTGTATCTACTTTTACGTCCAGTCCGGTCAGATGACCGTGGGTAAAATGGAGGTCACTATATTCTAACATCCCTACGGCCTTAAAATATCTTTCTTCATATTGCTGAACTTCCTCATCATTGATGTGCTTGTGATTGCTATGTTGGGCAACAGTTTGGTGATGATTAAATGATTCTTTTAACTGCTCGATGTAGGGCTCTACCGGTTTTTCGATAAATTCTTTAACCGGGAGCATGCTTTGTATAAATTCCTTCAAGAATTTTTTATGGTTTTCTCTGTCGTTCTGCGTAGGAGGTATATTTTCCCAGAGATTTAGAAGGTGGGATAAATCTTCAAAAATCACAAATCCATAGCCATCTTCTTCGTTCCAACGATTATCCAAATAAATTTTCGGCAATCTTAGCCTATTAGTCTTGATTTGATCGCCTATGAATCGGGTTATAAAACCCTCATCATATGGAAGAGGCCGGAGCTGAAGTTTTAATACAGCCTTAGTGCCTGTTTTATTTTCCACTCCAACGAAGAAGCTGCCGATTTTCTTGCTGTCGTAATAAATACCGTGCGCACCGGCAAATTTTTCTTTATCTGAAATGTGCCATTCAGTCTTCTCTTCAATATCGCGGAGGGCTTTAGCAATTAAATTCTCCCCGCTATCAGCAGTGAAGGCATTATCAGTTATTCTGTTTCCGTGTTTACTCATTTTGTCGGCGGATGAAAGCCACGACGGCGAAAATTCCCTCGGCGAGGGTATGAGCTATACTGTGCAGGCCGGGACGGTCGATTCTGCGCTGGAGAACCAAAAGACTGACTGGGTTGAAGGGGCTTAATGAAAGGCAATTCCGGAAGTTTGGACACCGGCAAACTTTTACGAATAAGACGCTCAATGGCGCGAACTTCCCTGAACTCATCGGGCATGGCAAAGGTGATGGCATGGCCGCTGGCGCCGGCACGGGCGGTACGGCCGATGCGATGCACATAGTCATCAGAGGTTGAGGGTAGATCGTAATTCACCACCAGCTCAATACCGCTGACGTCTATGCCACGTGAAGCAATATCGGTAGCCACCAGCGTCCGGTACTTGCCGGACTTAAATCCTGCCAGCGCTTCACGCCTCTGATTAAGTGAGCGATTGGAATGGATTTCCGCCGTGCTGATTCCAACGGCCCTTAAATGCCTCACTACCCTATTGGCACCGTGTTTAGTTTTCGTAAAAATAAGAACCGAACCCAAATAACTTTCCAATAATTTATTCAGAAGGGAAAACTTTTGAACGTTGGATACGATAAAAAGTTCCTGGGTCACCTTCTCAACGGTCGTACCCGCCGGTGCGATCTCTACGCGTATTGGCAGTTTCATGTGCCCGGCCGCCATCTTCATAATCTCCGGCGGCATGGTCGCCGAAAAAAGCATAGTCTGATGCTCTCTAGGCAAGAGACGTAAAATTTGGTTAATCTGCGGGGCAAATCCCATGTCCAACATCCGATCAGCTTCGTCCAATACCACTATTTGGACATCATTCAGGTGGATGTTTTTTTGTTGCAGGTGATCTATTAATCGCCCGGGAGTGGCAATAATAACATGCGGCCTAGCGGCAATGGCCCGTTTCTGCGGTCCGAGTGAAGTGCCGCCGATTAATACCGCCGTTTTTAATCTGATATCACGGCCGATCCCGATAAGCGCCTCGTCTACCTGTAAGGCCAATTCGCGCGTTGGCAGTATTATCAAACCCTGGCCCTTGATCTGATTCAAACGCTGGAGCATGGGGATGCCAAAAGCCAGAGTCTTACCGGTGCCGGTTTGAGCGATGCCGACGATGTCTTTGCCTTGTATCGCAACGGGGATTGCCTGTATCTGTATCGGCGTCGGCGACTTGAAACCCAACTGTTCTAAAATATCCAAAAGCCTGGGAGCGATTCCCAGACCATAGAAACCGGCTGATTTCTCAGGCGTGTAGTGTTCAGTATTCTCCATTAAACGTCAGGGTTCGAGGAGAGCCAATCCATCAGTTTTTTTCGATGTCGGTCAACCGACCATGCATCTTTCTGTCTAAAAAGCACAGGGTGCGCTTCCTCAAATTTCTTTAGTGTCGTTACCGTAGCACGGGAAAAGCCCGCCGGAATGCTTTGATTATAAGACTCTAAAAACACTGACAGCTTTACTGGCGCCTCATTATGCTCTTGACGTTCCTTGTCCTGTTTATTCCTCATACACTCTATGATACTACGAATCACTTAAAAAATCAACCCACATGGTGTTTTTAAGCCATTCACATTTTATCAAATTGACGGGTTTCGGACGGGCCAAAAAATGAGAAAAGTTTCCGGGACTATAGATCAGTTACTAACAATAACACTGCCTTTCATCATTGTATGGATAGAACAATGGTAGTTTACGCTACCGGCGTTAGTAAAGGTGAAACTAAAAGACTGTCCGGGAGAAAGGGTTGGAGAATTAAGAAGGTTACCCGAATCCGAGGTGACGGTATGAGAAACGCTGTCATTATTAACCCAGGTTACTTTTGTGCCGGTCTTAATGTTTAGCGTTGCCGGGCTGAATGAGAAATTTCTTATATCTATAGTAATTTTTGGGGCCACAGAAGCTTTAGGAGTGCTTGAAACAGAAGCCGTGGGTGTTGGGGTCGGTATAGTTGATGATTGAACGGTCGGTATCGGGGTATTTGTGTTCAAGTTGTTGGTTGCGGTGGGAGCCGGGGTTCCGCTAGGACCCTTGTCACTAAAGATGTAATCGGCTGCTATACCAACGGCTATTAATACGACGATAATTATGAGTGTTTTTTTCATATAAAATAATGTAGCTCTATATTACGAATTTAGGAAGTGCATAACTTAGAACGTATAATAACATTATGAAATATCTTATGAAGAAAAATTATATAAAAATAATAATCGGCTCTGTTCTGATATCTGTTATCGGCATTTTGGTTATAGATTACTTTTCTCACTTATTATTTTCAAACCC
>JBGQJN010000030.1:0-9448 GCA_041499075.1 Minisyncoccia bacterium
GTGGGTTACGCCAGAGCGGCGAGATTGCTTGATTTGCTTGAGGAGGCGGGTATTATCGGGCCTGGCGAGGGTGCCAAGCCCAGAGAAGTCTATATCGGCAAAGGCGATGGTGTGCCGCCTGCTGAAGATAATTATAAGGACGATGGTAGCGTGGCTGAAGTTGTTTCGTCGGACTCAAAGTTGGATGATAAGATTGCTGTCGAAGAGTGACGCAAGCCCCTACCAATTTTTATCAGGCGTTCTCACAGTACAGATAATATATTGATTTTCTAGTTTTTCTAGATAAAAAAATCGTACCCCTTACGTCCCTCGTTCTTTGAATAACCTGAGAACTCGGGACTCCGTCCCAATTTTGTTTATCAGCGAAAAATTTCTAAAATTTCAATGTATTTGTATCTGCTCGTACAAATAGTAAAAATTCTGGTGGGCTTGCTGAAACCTCTTAAAACTTGACTTAAGGTTGATGATATACTATAATCTTAGTAACGGCTTAGTAAAAATAGGCTGATTTCTTTGAAAATTATTGCTCGAGGGTAGGATGTTGTTAACTAAAAATAGCTGGCAGCATCCTACCGGTCGAGCAAGAGGTATGGCTGGTAGCCTGGAGGTAAAACCATGTTCCTGTCGTATATGGAACTTGCGTTCGCAGCGATTTTGCTTCTAATGCTCGTTACGCAAATCGCCGTCCCAGCTTTCCGAGGCACTCCCATTTTCCCGTTCTTGCGGCGCGAGAAGCATCTCGCGGCACAGCTTGAACTGGCCGAGGAGGAGGTGTTGGAAGCTGCGCTGGCGAGCAAGATCGCGAAACGGCGTAAGGAAGCCGAGCGCTTGCGACCGCGGTCAAGAGGTCCGCTGAAGCGGCGGAAACTGTTCCGCCGGCCGAAGGGGCCAAGCAGTAGCATCCAATTACAAAAACAAAAGGAGGAGTACAATGGGGCAACTGAAGAAAGGGCTTGAAGATGTCGGTATTAACCCCAACCGCATACTGGGTGTCGGTGCGGCGCTAGTAGCTTTGATACTGGCGTTCATTCTGTCGTTCCAGGTTTTCGAACACCTGGATGCGCAGGAAGTTATGGTTGTGCAGGCCCCGATTTCAGGCCAACTGACATGGCACATCACACAAGGGGTCAAGTGGCAGATGTTCGGCAAGGTCACCAAGTACAAGAAGCGGACCCAATTCTGGTTCTCAGCCTCGGACGACCAAGGGAAAAAGACCGATGAATCAATACAGGTGCGCTTCAACGACAAGGGACATGCTAATCTTTCCGGGTCGTTGGCTTGGGAAATGCCGATGGACGTGGAGCACCTAACCCAGCTTCACACCAAGTATGGCAGTCAGGAGGCCATCGAGCAACAGCTCATACGCACGGTCGTGGAGAAGTCCGTCTACATGACTGGGCCGCTGATGAGCTCACAGGAATCGGCCGCAGAACGCCGGAACGATCTGCTTCAGTTTATAGAAGACCAGGTCGCCAACGGCGTCTATCGTACCGAAACTGTCCAGGTGAAGCAACCCGATCCGCTTACCGGGCAGGAAAGGACCGTCAGTATCGTTCGGCTGGTTATGAGGAACAACGTCGTTCAGCGTTCTGACGAATCGCCGCTTAAGCTTTTCGGGATCAAAACCTTCAACCCGTCGATCAACAAGATCACATATGACCCGACGGTGGAGGAACAGATCAAGGAGCAGCAAAAAGCGACGATGGCGGTAACAACCGCGATTGCCAACGCTAAAAAGGCCGAGCAAGACACTATCACTGTAACCGAAAGTGGAAAGGCGGACGCGGCCAAGGCTAAGTGGGCTCAGGAAGTGCTGAAGGCCACTGCGGTAACGGCGGCACAGCAGCAGCTCGAGGTCGCAACTCTAGAAGCGAGGGCGGCCGAACAGTCTAAGCGCAAGGCTATTCTGGAGGGTGAGGGCGAGGCAACGAAGCGCCAACTCATCATGAACGCCGATGGCGGTCTCGAGCGGAAGCTTGATGCCATTATCAAGATGAATGCCCAGAATGCCGATGCTATCAAGGGTTACCAGGGTTGACTGGGTGCCCAAGGTGGTGATGGGTGGTGGGCAAGGTAGCGGCAGTCAGGCCATGGCGGGATCTGGTGCCATGTCGATGTTGGAGATCATGGCCATCAAAGCGGCGCATGATCTGGGCGTCGATATGAGTGTGTCCGGCACTAGTCGGACGAAAGGTGGCGGCAAGTAGAGCCTACAACAGGATAGTGTTGACCGTGCTATCCGTCCAGCACCATTTTGAGAACAAAATGGTGCTGGGAACCTAACGGTTTTTTTACTTGCCCGGTAGTAGAAGTTCGAGATGTGATTTTATTTATAAAATCACACAACGGATAAACTCGAACTTTCACTACCGGGCTTGCCCGTCATAAGAACTGGAAAATCTAATACGGGGGTTTGCAAAAAAATGACTAATGAAGTAATATTACCGAAATGGTTAAAACTAACAAAAACAAGGATGACGAATTGGTTACACGAGGAATTTTGAAAGTGGAGCTTAAAACAGAGCTTAAAAAAGCTCTTGAGCCTTATGTTACTAAAAAATATCTTGGGGAAGCATTAGATGGTGCATTGGCCAAAGAAAGACAAAGAAATATTGCATTTTTTGCTTCCAAGCAGGATTTACAAGAAGGTTTAGATAATCTAGAAAACAGGCTAAGTGTTAAATTAGACAAAGTGGCTAGGGGGACAGAGAAACTTTTATCAAAATGGGATACAAAAGAACAAGAGGATGCAATGCATCGCCATCAACACAAGTTAGCTGAAGACAGGTTAGCTAATCATGATAAACGACTAGAAAAACTCGAAAAAGTAGCAGGTTCGGTCTTATAAAATTTAATTCTTTGCGGCGTTCGCATGTAATTTGCGGATTCGCGTTACGCTCATGCCAATTACTAAGTCGGCCAAAAAGGCCCTAAGACAATCAAAAAAGAGACGCGAGCAGAATATCAAACGGAAAACCAAATTCCGCTCTTTGGCCAAGGAATTCCGCAAGGCTATCCTAGCCAAAGAATTTGATAAAGCAAAAAGTCTATTGCCGCAAGTTTATCAGTCATTGGATAAGGCGGCCAAGGCCGACACTATAAAGAAGAATACCGCTAGCCGCGTTAAATCACGGCTGACCAAGGCGCTCAATAAGAAAGACTTCTAATTAGCTTCAGTCTATATAACAAAACTGACCCTCGAGGGGTCAGTTTTGTTATATCTATTACTGACTTGGCGTTGGTGTCGGAGTCGCGGTTTGGCTCGGTGTTGGTGTGGCAGTGGGTGTAGGAGTTGCCGTTTGACTGGGAGTTGGCGTAGCTGTCGGTGTCGGCGTAGCTGTCGGGGTTGGAGTAGTAGTGGCGCTAGGAGTAGGAGTTGCTGTCGGACTTGGTGTCGGAGTCGCCGTTGGTGTCGGTGTTGCACTTGGGCTTACTGAAGGAGAAGGTGAGGGCGATGGGGTATTATCCTTCAGACACTGCCTGTAGGCTTTTGAAGCAACCTTTAGGGCATCTTGAGCCGCAGTTTTGGCACTATTGAAAGCATCTCTAGCCGCTTTAGCGGCGTCTTTGTATGTTTGTCTAGCAGTGTCACTCTTATCTGAATTTTTCCAAGTATCTCTAGCTGTTTTTAGTGAGGACAGGTAGTCCTTGCGAGCCTTCTGCATAGCGTCGTGATAGATCATTTTGGCATTTTTGTAATCATTATAGCAGGCGGTAATTTTGATATGCCTTTTTTTATTGTCTTCTTCTTCGTGCTTTTTTCTATTATTCTCGTCTTGCTGCCGCTTCAATTCTTTATTCTTATTTCCTTTATCATCATTGCCCTGCCCAGGTTTTACAGAAAACCTTGGTGTTGGTGTTGGGCTTACCGTTGTATCAGCCAGTGACGAAAGCGCTAACGTTGCGATTGCCACGGAAATTGCGGCCGAAATAATTTTTTTGTTCATTCTATATATAAGCAATAACAGCATAATATAAGGCGAGCTTGTATTATGTTGAGATTTGCTTAATTTTAAATTAATAAATTGAATCTTGTGTTTATACCTCTCTTTTAAGAAAAGACCGACCAAGCCCATTCTTAAAAATCAAAATTTTATAGCAAAGAAATTTTAGCAGATAGGCGGATATAAAGCAAATGTCAGATATTATGAATACTCGGAGATATTAATTACAATTCCTAAACTAGCCAGGATAGAAACCAAAGCCGAACTGCCAAAACTTACAAAAGGTAGGGGTATACCCGTCAACGGTATAAGGCCGGAGATAGCCGATATATTGATAAAAGCTTGGCTGGTAATCCAGACCGTGATTCCCAAGGTAAATAATTTACCAAATTGATTGCTGGTACTTTGTGCGATCTTAAGCAATATTAATGCCAGCCCCAAAAACAGACTAAGCAGGAATATCCCCCCTACAAAACCAAGCTCCTCGACAATTATGGCGAATATTGAATCGCCTACCGGTTCTGGCAGGTAATTTAGTTTCTGTTTACTCTGGCCAAAACCAAGACCAAATATTCCTCCGGAACCTATGCCAAGGAGCGCCTGATTGATATGGTAGGATGTTCCCTGGGTATCTGCCGTCGGGTTAATGAATGCCTTAAATCTGGCAAAACGATAGGGGGCGAGTATGGCTAACCCACCGAGTAAAACTCCAAAAACCAGGACCATGGCTAGAAAATGTGACCACTTAGCACCGCCAAAAAAATACATAGCTACGGCGATAATCGTAACCAGGCCGAGCGTACCCATATCCGGTTGGAGCATAAGGAGTAGGCCTATAAAAGTAATTACCAGTAAAAACGGAACTAATGAATGGACGCTGTGCTTAATATGGCTTTCACGCTGGCTGAACCAGGCCGCAAGGTATGTAATCAGGCTTAATTTAAGGAGCTCGGATGGCTGAAATGTGAAAAATTTTAAGTTTATCCACCTTTGCGCGCCCTTAAGACCATAGCTGAAACCGGGCACAAACACAAGTACCATTAAACCGACGGTGATTATCAAAAGCGGTAAAGCGGCGGTTTTCCAGAATTTGTAATTGACGCGTGAAAATATAAAGAATAGGGCGATGCCAGGCAGGGCGCCGTAGAGCAGTTGATGAATGAAGTAGTAGTAAGCCGAACCGAATCGCTTCTGGCCCTCGACAACGCCGGCCGAAGAAAGCATGATCAAACCAAAAATAACTAGAACAAAAACCAAAACAGTCAGCATTTTACCTGATTTGTTCATCTCCTATATTTTAAAACAAAAATTGCCTTCCGGCAATTCCACTTACCACTCCTCGCTACGCTAGGGGCTCTGCTCTAATCTAAAAAACAAAGAGCCCATTGTACCTAGAATGGAACTCCTGGGAAACCACGGTTCTTCGGTGGCAATCCGTGTTTGAAGCCTTCGGTCCTAGAGACTTGGTTGCCGCAACATAGCCCGATCAGGGCGAGTTTAGGGATCTGTGATCACTAGAACTTACCCTACTGGTAATACAACTGTAGATAAGTAACTCAGTTAGTAGACCCAAAAACCTATTTTTCTTAAAGTGAGCCACGTTAGTGGAAACGCTAGAGCGTGGATTACGTACGGCCAAACCTGTTCAAGGTAAACATTGTCTCCAAAGAGAAAATGAATGAACCCAAAGAAGATCGCGGAATAGAGCGCAAACACTCCGCTGCCGACCAATCGATTAAAGCCGGGTGAGAATCCGTTGCGTGAGTTGTAGTGCCAACCACCGTTCCAAGTTAGAAGTTCGTAGATAACTATCAGAACGATGATGAGAATGATCCATGGCCAATAAGCAGACCAGAACATTGTTACCATCTGCCAGAACATGCCCGCCACAGACTTCCCGACCATAGCGATAAGGTACTGAAAGAAGTCTGCTGGTAAGACTGAAAATATAGTGGTGGTTCCCATGGCGTTAAGGCATATCTAAGCCCATTTCTGACACGTAGTCACGCATATTGCGGTTCTTGTCCGCTACCTCCTTTTCGAGCATTGCTATCTTCTCGAGTAGTGGTTTTTCATTCAACAACTCGGCAATGACTTTTGCCTCCGCAAGCAGGCGTTTTGCTCTACCGAAGGTATAGAACAGCTTTAGCTTTACGGCGAGGTTGTAGATAGCGTTTGCTTCTTCCGACCTCTTACCACCCAACTGGAACTCCGCGATGGATCTCTCGAAGTAACGCACGCACTTTCGCTTCGAGTCAGCGGTTATTTGTCGACTTACTTTGTCATAAAGGAACCTATCGAGATTCCAACGTCTAACAAAGTACAGGTTAGCGACCTTACTTCGAGTCTTCCCACCTTTCTGAAAGTCGAGCATATCGCATAGGTACTTGGAGCTATAAAAGTCTCCGATTGCTGAGAAAAGGTGCCCCCGGTAGTAGTGATCAATACCACGCTCTGCCCGTTCAATAACTGTTGCGATCAGCGACTTCAGCTCTGCTTCAATGGGTTTACGTTGCTCAACGATAGCCCCATACTCTGTTTTGTCCCTTTCCAAAGAAAAATCTATCCATTCAAAAACATTCGCGGACAGCATCAGGTTCTTCTGCCTATGAACCATTGAGGACAAGTGTGTTAGAAGGAAGATACTTTTTCGCGCCAAGAAGTAGCTACGTACCGTCTCGTTGCCGGTCTTTGTAGTTATTTCGATACCCTCACTTGCCACCTCGAGGAGTTTGTCGTTCTCCGTTAGATGATCGAGAACTACGAGAAATGCTAAAAGCACATCGACCCTGATAGCTGGGTCTTTCGTGGTGATTGTTTCGAGTATCTTCCTCGCGTCACCATGCGCACCCTTTTCGATGAGCACGCGCGATGTTTTTATCTTATCTCTGTCTGCCATAATGTTTTCGTCTACGGAATCTCGCCATCCTGACGCCCATCTCATTTTTCATGTATCGCCATAGAAAAACTGGGTCGAGCGGCAGACGTCGGAACCATCGTTGTTTCAGTTTCTCCGAGTTCGCTATGAAGTATTGATGTGAGTATCCGTACACCATGCGGTTTGCGTCGTGCACCATGTCCTCATTGATCGTCAAATAGCCACGGAGATTATTGATCCAACTAAAACATACAGAGATCTCCGGCGAGAGTGGTAAGCGCACCTCGACATGCTTTTGCCCGAGCCCGGGGCCAATGAATCTCTGGAATTGTAGTTGGCTATTAAACAAAAAGGCCGGAGAGTCGGACGTGATATAGGAAACACGCTTATTTTTTGTGCAGAGAAAAGCTACGTTCATGTTGTACAAGACCTCCGTGATCTTCGGGATCATTTGCATCACACTCAACTTGTGGGCGTCTTCTTTTTCCTTCTCCCACTCGAGGGAGGTTTTTGGTGGTACGCCATGTACCATTTCTAGCTGCTTTGCGTGGTCGATCACCTGATCCATGAAATTCTCGATACTCTCTTTCTGCCTTAGAGTTCGTTGTAGCATTGCCGCCACAAAAGCACAGAACATCAGGTGCTCTCGGGCATCGAGAGGGATTTTGTTCTTGATTTTCTTCTCAAAAATCACTGCGTACTCACTCTCAATTTGAGCGAGTGTTTTCTCGATTACATAGTTGCCGCCCTTGAGTGTATAAAAATCAGTCTCGGCGAGGATGTTCTTAGGAGCTCTTTTCTTGCCCGCTTTCGTGTCACGCTCAAAAATCCAGACGTACGGCTCGTATCCTGTCGGTGTTTTCGGGTCAACGAATTGCTTCAGGTAGCATTGTGGGATGATGTGTTGGTTTTTAGGGTCAGACATTGTTTTTTCTCTCTACCACATCATATTCTTACAGGTTGTATTGTCAACAAAAGTAAAGTATCATTTGAAGACAGGAAGCTATGAAAAAAGAACCAGCCTACTACACCCCTACGGACTTGGCCGAACTCCTGTCGGTCAACGTTATGACCATTTACCGATACATCAAGGCTGGCCGTTTGGTCGCCCACAAGATCGGTAAGGAGTATCGAATTAGTCATGCCGACTTTGAGCGATTTATGGCCAAGACGAAGACAAAATAAATACCCATGAACGAAGCATATTCACGCGTCATTATCGATAAAAAGCTCCGGGAAGCCGGATGGGACATTGAGAACTCTTCTCAAGTCATTTTCGAGGACCATGGAGACGCTGGCCGAGCCGACTACGTACTCAAAGATACTTCTGGGCATGCTATCGCCCTCATCGAAGCAAAGCGACCCGACATCGATCCATATAGCGCAAAGAAACAAGCATTTGATTACGTCCAAGCACAGTATCCAAAAGTTCGATTCATTTACCTCGCGAACGACAAACTGATTTATCTATGGGATCTCGACGGTGGCGGTGACGCTATCGTTGTTCCGGCATTTTTCTCGCAAGAAGACCTGATGCGTCGCCAAAGTTCACGTTCGATGAATCTCGCAAAGAAGTTTAGCGCGGATCCAGTTACCGAAAGCTACTTTAGCGATATCACAGACAACGTCACGCTCCGCCCGTATCAACTCGACGCGTGGAATGCTATCGCTGAAAACTATGACAAGGGCAAACACGCATTTCTCTTGGAGATGGCTACCGGCACAGGAAAAACTGTGCTCGCCGCACTGATAATCTCGCGCTTTTTGCGTTCCAATAACGCCCAGAATGTCCTCTTTTTGGTAGATCGTAAGTCACTCGCCATTCAAACTAAGAACACATTTGAGAGATTACTTCGCGGCGTATCGTCTGTAGGCACTTACTGGGGCTCAAACAGGAAAAACCTCACTGGCTCAAACGTCGTCGTCGCAACTATTCAGTCACTGACACTTCACGGCGCGCGTGATTTCTCTCCGGGATACTTCGACCTCATCATTCACGACGAGGCACATCGTAGTATCTACTCTCCTGAAGCGCGTGCGGCAGTTGATCACTTTGTCGGTGCAACAAAGGTAGGTCTTACTGCAACACCTCGTGACTTCTTAAAGAACATCGACACAGATAAACTCGTGGAAAAGGATCCACGCAAACTTGAGCGTCGAGTTCAGCGAGATACATACCGTTACTTCGGCTGTGATGACGGTGTTGCCACCTTCCGCTACACAATTCAGGACGGTGTTGCCGCAAAGTTCCTGATACCTCCGAAGTATCACAAAATGAACACTTCGATCACACAACAAGCACTCTCTGATGAGGGCATTACCGAACTCAATGACGTTGAACTTGAGGAGGGTGAAAGCATTAAGATCCGCGATCTCGAGAAAAAAGTACACTTCCCAGTCCGCAACCGCCGCATGATGGAGGAGTTTCTCGAACACGCGCTGCGCACACCCGATGGAGAAATTGGTAAGACGCTGATCTTCGCAGTCTCTCAAGATCACGCGCTCGCACTTGAGAAGATACTGAACGAACTCAAGCCTGAATATGGCGGCCGGTTCGCAATGACGATCACATCTCGCATTCCCGGTGCACATGACATCGCAAAAGACTTCGCGAAGGACACCAATA
>JBGQJN010000031.1:0-8108 GCA_041499075.1 Minisyncoccia bacterium
ATACCGATCATTTTTGGTATCAAATAGGTTTATTATCCTTTCAATAGTTGTCTTCGTGCCAAGCGGCAAAAGTGCTTTGGGTAAGGTGTAACCGTATTTAAAAAATCTCTCGCTCTTGCCTGCCATCGGAATTACTATGTTCATCTGATTCTTTAAATCTTAGCTAATAAATCTTTTTCTAGCAAGGCATAAGCAGCATTTTTTACGTCCTCGAACTTCAGCCCCGAACGTAGAGAGATATCAAGAAGATCGTTTTTGCTGTCGGAAAAATTTAAAACCCAGAAAATTGCCTCTTCATTCAAAGTAATTTTTTTTTGGCTTCCCAGTATACGATAGAGTCCGCGCCGGCCCAGTTGCGGCTCCCCTTTCGGGTTGAGATTGGCGTATTTCATGTTATTCTCAAGAATAAAAATAGTCTTCAGGTATTTGTCCAAAGAATCGGCCAAGTAAGCCGGGCCGATAAATGAAAGATTGTCAGCCGAAGTGTGATATTCGGCATAGCGGCTGTAAGGCGTGCGCATCAAAGATCCGACGGCAAAATTAAAACCCGGTGAAGAAAACTGGCGTTCGTCCGAGCCGTCTGCCGGCGAAAAACTAATTATTTTATACGGCTGGCCAGATTCCGCCAGAACTTTTTCCACCGCCTTATCAATCGGGGCATCACCTTGCCGACTTTTTTTGTAAGTAGGCTGGCCGCTGTCGCCGACGCAGGTGACCGTCAAACCATGCTTGATATTCTTGCTCTTTTCTTCATTCAAACTGAGCCAGGCGATGGCGCCAATTGTCTCCGGAATAAAAAGGAAACGATAAGAATAATATGTTCGGGCTTGACGGCTTAAACGAGCGGCCAAAAAGGCAGTAAGTATGATTCCGCTTAGATTATCATTAGCCAGAGATGGATGACAGATGTAAGTTGAAATCAAAACCTCGTCTCGGCTCTTACCCCTCAAATATAGTTCTCCGTAAGTTAAATTTCCATTTTCGAGTTCTGAATCAATAAAAACCTGGTAAATCTCATTTTTTAATTTTTTATATTGGTTATGACTCAGGCAAAATCCCCAATCTTCTTTATAATAAGAGGTTAGGTAGGGAATCCAATCGGGGTGATCTGGCAAGGTATGGAGATGTTTTTTTAGTTCGGTGAGGCCTATTTTTCTGTTGACCGGTATGCTATAATTCAGAATGTGCAGATTTGATTTTTTGAAATCCAGGATTTTTTGGCCTTTTGAATTTTTAATATAGGCGTCCCAGATATTCCATTCTTTCGGAATATTCCAATCAAATACCTTAGTTCCGGTCGGGACTTCGCTGATTTTAATCGGAATTTTCCTCTTTATTAACTGCAGGGTTTTTCTGGCACCGGCACCGGTTATGCTTCTGGCAATAGGGAATAAAGTTTTTGCCAGTTTATACATTTGCTCGCCGGTTTGTCTTTTGTTTTCTTGGTCCAAATTTTTCATAGCTGTATTTTTTTACCGGAAATTAAAAATGCAGGATTATTTTTTAATTCTTCGGAGATTAGGTCGAAAACGTTTTTTGCCGCGATAGAAAGAATCTGGCCTTTTCCCAGATTCACCGTTCTTGTCAGGCCAAGTTTTTTGGCTTTTTTATCAAATTTGGTAAAGTCCGGGCCATTATTCGGCTTTGATAAATCGTAAACAAAATGATAAAAAATCCCGCGCCGGCTCTTGCCTTTCAGGATTAGCTTGCCTGTAAACGCTTTGTCATAACGGTATGGAACCTGAAGTTTTTTTTCAACATAATGTATGAAGGTTGAGCCCGAATCCAAATTAAAACTGCAAAATTTACCGTTCTTTTTTAAAAATCTCTCCCAAAAAGAATCGGCTCCGAAAGAATGCCCGGGAGCATTGCCGGTAAAGTATTGCGCGTATTTACCGACCGCGGCAACTGAAAAATTGGCATCCTGCGACCTGATTGCATGCGGATCCAGGCGAAACTCTTCTGATAAAAAACCGCAAACACCCGGCGTAACCGCCGGATTGAAATCTTGTTTTCTAAAAAAACTGTAACTGAAGGTCGGCATAACCCAAGTTCCAGCCGGACCGATGACTTCAAATATCGCCTCTTTAAAAAAATTATAATAATCCGATGAATTTTTAGCCCCGGCCAAAACCCCAAAAAATCCCACGTTGGCATGGGTAAACAACTGATCGCCACTTTTTATACCAACCTTTTTAAGAGACCCGACGATTTCCCTTTTTGAATACTTATTTTTTAGCATTGATTTTATAGGCAATTATTGAGGCGAGGCCCTTAATGGTTGTGAATTTACGGTTCTGGAATTCATCATTGGAAAACCTCAACTTAAATTTCTTTTCAGCATCGCTGACAAGATTTATAAATTTAAACGAATCGATCCAACCCTGGTCAAAATAATTTTCAGCGGTCCTTTTTTTAACTTTAGCGGCATCGAACGAAGAATTCTTAGAAAACCAGTTAATCAGCCATGCTTCCGGATTGTTCGACAATTTTGATTTGTTTTTTTTGTCAGCCATTTATTTGAATATGAACACCCTGGCTGGAGAGCCATCTGCGCCTTTGATTCTCAACGGCGCGGCAACCAGCGTCCAGCCGTCATAGTCCTTGAGCTCGTTGAGTCCCGCCAGATATTCAACCAAAATCACGCCTTTTTTTAAAAATATTTTATGTATCGGCGAATCTTGCTCTTCGCCTATGACCTCGCTTATTTTTATACGGCCATCATCCGGTGAAGGTGTATCCATAGCCACAAGCTCTACCCCCTTGGATATCAAATACCTGGCCGCTTCTTTTGAAAAAAACGGATAATTTTTATAAAACTTGCGTGTGCCCCAATATTTGCCCCAGCCGAATTTAAAAATCACTCTCGGCTTCAGCTCCAGGCCCCTCAGCACTTCCGGGACTACGACCGCATTTTCTTTGAAATTAGAAAAATCGATTATCGTCACCGGCCCGATAAGTTTTTTTAACGACATCTGTTCTATACTCCTGCCTCGGCTGATAAAATGGAGCGGGGCATCCACTTGGGTGCCAGTATGAGTGCCAAACGTCACCTCCCTCGTCTCACGGCCCTCGTGACCGTGACGGCCCAACTGCTTGACTGAAACTTTCGGATGCCAAGGTGCGTCAAATGTCGTCATCCCTTCGTGTATATCGTATGTCAGATCTACTATTTTCATAATCAATAAAATACATAAAATACGCTTCTGAGTCAATGTCCTACTTCTTTTGACATACTACCAGGTGCCAGTGATAGTTATAGCCGAAACAATCGTCCTTAACAGAACCAAAAACAAAATTTTCAAAATAAGGCGAGAAATTTTTTTGGATTTCCGCTTCGCCGCTAAAAACTCGCAGAACCTCGCCGTTCCTGACGCCAAAAGGGTCATTTTTAATCATGCGATAACCGTTTTTTAGCAGCTGGCTACCCTTGTAGATAAAGCAAGATTTCTTGGGAATGGACAGCACCAGTGTGGCACCGGGCTTCATGACCCTGGCATATTCTTCGATATGAGCGTCAAAATTAATCTGGCCGCCCATATAATAACAGCTGTTCCAAGATAAAAGATAATCAAAATATTTATCGGCAAACGGAATGTCGGCATTGCCACTGACCCTGAGGTCGGCTTTTATACCCATAGCTAGTAAATTATTTTTTACTTTATCCACGATCTCGCGGGTAATCTCCGTGCCAAAAAGTTTGAAACCGCATTCATCCAACACGACAAAATCCGGGCCATAACCGAAACCGACGTCACAAATTTTCTTATCCTTAAAAGATTTCTTGCCAAGATACAGCTTCGGATAATTACCCTTAAATATCCTAATAACATATTCTGAAGGATAGGGTATCTTTTGACTCAAAAGTGCCCGTGTCCATTCTTTTTTTGCATCGTAATTTTTCATTTACCGATACTGAAAACTTCGGCCAGTTCTCCCGAAGGACCCCTGACAAAAAATATATTCAGATTTTTTTTATTCAGCTTGAGCTTTTCAACAACTGTCACCTTGAAGCCTCGCGACTTTAAAAAATTTCGTTCATTTTCTACGGAACTACTCACAAACGAAAGGCAATTGGCGCCGGCGCCGTCAAGAAAAAAATCTTGTTTGCCGCTGGCTTTGACCAGATTGATTATCGTTTTTTTCTGGCTGACCGGATCAGCCAGACTTAAAGATCCGGTTATTTTGTTCAATCTGAAACCGAAAGACTGCCAAAAAAATACGCTCTTGGCAATATTCCTGGCTTGCATATTAAATATCGGCATAGCTGTTCTCATTTGGGAAAGCGGCTGCAAAAACTGTTCCCCGCTTATGACATGGCCGTGATCTATCAGCTCAACATTAAAGTGTTTGCCTTCAAGAAAAGCCAGATCGTGCCGGCTGCTGAATCTGGACATCAGGCCGCGTTTTATTCCGGGATTTTTTACTCTTTTTTCAACAAACTTAGCCTTATAGCCCCGGCTAAGCCAACTTTTAACTTCGTCATCAAAATTAATGCAGGCATAAGATATATGGTCCAACTTAATAATCATAGGTATTACGTATTAAGAAGGCGCTGGTGAAGCGCTTGATGGAATGATCAGCTAGGCTTTCTTAGGCTTGGGAAAAACGGCCGGAAAATTAATGTTGAGGGTTTTTTCTTTAACCGTCTGATTAATATAATATTTCCTGCCGGCATATTCTTTGTCGGCAAGATCGTTAAATCTTACTTGTAAAGAGAATCTGATTCCGGAACCCATATTCCGGCCGGAACGATGGTGCAGAAACTGGGAAAAAACCAAAACTTGTCCCAGCTTAACTGGCATTGAAACAAATCCGGCTTCATTTATCTTGTTAATGATGCCCGCGCGGCTGGACACCGAGCCCGCCGAATGAGAACCCGCTATCACTTGGACTGCACCAAGTTTAACCGGCGTATCCTGAAAAGGAATCCAGATTGTCACTGAATTCAAAGAACCCTGGTTAAAAACATAATCCTGATGGGCCAGGAACTCCCACTTTTCATCAAAGGGCATGTCCGCACGCAATATCGGCCTGGCGCAATGAACTGGAAATTTTATGCCTGCCGTTTTAGCTATCTTAATTAACGCCTTGTCCGAACTAATCTCGGCTATTTCCGGCAGATAGCGTAATTGATCGTAAGCCGCGACCCAAAAATCCCGATATTTGCCTCGGTAAAATTCATTGACATCAGCATCGCTGGCAATACGGCCCAGACTGTGCAATTCTGAAATCTCGTTAAAAACAGAAATTAATTTTTTTCTTGTTTGCGCAAGTTTTCGAGCGAATCCTATATTGACTGCGAAAAAACCGTTTTTATAATAATTTTGTTTCATAAATTTCCCTGATCTTGATTTTATCTATTTTACCGTTGATATTTTTTGGTAGCTGGGCAAGTACAATAAACTCGTCTACCTGACAGCTGCGGCCCAATTTTTTAACTATCTGCGCATTGATGTGCTGCTGCATATAGTTTTTTGATAATAGCTTATCCGACACTAGAAAGCAAGTAGTTTTTTCGCCCAGGTTCGGGTCAGGCAAGCCCAAAACTGCACACTCCCGGCAAAATTTTTCGGCGACCAAAAAATCTTCAATCCGTCTCGGGCTTATATTCAATCCCCCACGGATAATTAAATCTTTTTTCCGTCCGGTAATAAAAATGTTGCCGTCCTCATCGGATTTGCCCAAGTCGCCCGAGAAAAAACTCTCGGCGGCCTTGCCGCCGAGATAACCCTGAAAATTCCAGGGTGTACGTATCGTCAGTTCACCGTCTTTTTCAAATTTTATTTTGACCCCAGCAAGCGGCTTGCCGACACTGCCGGCCAGATTAGAATCCTGGTAACTGCTGCTGACAAATAGCGTTTCAGATAGTCCATAACTTTCATAAAGCGATATTTTGTACTTCTTTTCAAAATCATTCTTCAGTTTGGCGTTGAGTGGCGCCATGCCGACACAGCCGAGTATTTTTGATCGGCGTATTTTGGCCAGGCCGAGCTTGTCCCTGTCCAGTTGTAAGAGTAATGATAGAAAAGTAGGCGCAAACCAAAAAGTATTGGCGCGGTATTTAATCGGCAGTTCCCAGAATCGCGCCATCTTATCAACGCCGAATCTTGTTCCTATTATTATTTTACTGCCGGCTAAAAACGGCAAAAATATTAAGTTCAAAATTCCAGCCATATAAGTCATGGGTAGGTTATGATAAAAAATATTGCCGGCACCGAAATTAAAACGTTTATTAAAAGCAAGCGCGCTCAAGGTAAGATTACCGAAAGAGTGCATTACTCCCTTTGGTCTGCCGGTTGAACCGGATGTGAAAGATATGAGGTATGAGGCGTTATAATCAACTCCAGCAAATATTTCGGCCGATTTTTTTTCAACCGGGACAGATGATATTTTTTTAAAAATGCCATCCGATTGTTTTACTATTTTTTTATTTGGAAGCTGGGCTAGAATATCTTTTATGTCATTTTCACCCTTCTGGGGATCTATCGGAACGACTTTAAGACCCGCTGCCAAGGAGGCAAAATAGAGTGTCAATAATTCTAAAGAATTATCCATTATCGCTGCCAGAATATTTCCCTTGCGCAGGCCGTGCTTCTTCAAAGCTTGGCGGTAGCTTAAGACTAAACCCAAAAAATCGCTATAAGAAAATTCCCTTCTGCTCAGCGAATCGTAAATAAACGGCTTATCCCAATTATTTGTAAAAATATCGGCAATCAATCTGCCGATATTATTTTTTTTCTTGTTCTCCGCCAAAGTAATGATGGAAACCATGCTTCCATAAAGAGACATCGGCTTCTGGTTTCATCCTCGAAGCGATTTCCTCCAAAAGCGACGGCACCATATTAATTTTATCCAGTTTGGAATATTCTATTATCAGTTCCAGCGGGTCAACTCTGTATTTGGTAGAAACTCTTTGGATGTGCGGCATGTAACTTGAATGGAAATCGGCATAACCAGAAATAACATCCAGCGGCTCTCTGCCTTTTACGTTAAGTAACGGCTGAATGTGGGTTTTGCCTATCTCAAAAATTTTTTTGAGATCAAGACCAGTTTCATAACCGAGCTTTGACAACGCCGTTACCAAGAGCTCCGTGCAGGCATTGCCGGAACTGCGTCCGAACCCCTGTAATGAAGAATCCACGAACTCAATACCAATTTCAACTGCGGCAAGACTATTGGCGACTGCCAGGCCCAAATTGTCGTGGCCATGAAAACCGACTGACAGATCAGAAACGTCCCTAATAGCTTTGAAATATGCCCTGATATCCTCGGCAAACATACCACCGGCCGAATCAACTATGTAAACCAGGTCAGCACCAAAACTTTCTGAAAGTTTGACTTTCGAAGCAAAGTCTGGAGGAGACGATGCATAAGACTTCATATAATTGGCGGCCACTATCATCCCTTTCTCTTTGGCTTTTTCGATGTATTTTCTTGACTGCTCAACCTCGGTGACATTAGTACCAATTCTGATAAAATCCATATGATGCTCGGCGGCAAGGTCAATATCTTCAAGCCGAGCTATACCGGGAATACAGAACATACCCCACTTGGCGTCCATCAAGACACTGTCCGCGGCTTCCATATACTCCTCGTCTGTCTGCAGGGCCTGGCCATAGCCGGCATTAGAAGCATTCAGACCTACGCCATGGCCGATTTCTATATATTCCACTCCGGCACCTTCCAGTAACCGGCAAATTATTGAAGTATCGGCTGAAGAAAAACAAAAAGGCTTGCTCAAAGCATAACTGCCGTCGCGCAAAGTTACATCCATTATCGATGCTGGCAGCCTGCGTATCTTATCCATGTCCGCACCTCCTTTTTTTTCAAAAAACTTTTCGTTCTTGACGATAGCATACAACTATTGCGAAGGCAATGGCTTGCTTATCGTCATGCGACATACTAAGACGTATTTCCGTGTTTTTGGTTTTACGCTCGATTAGTTTCGCAATTGGTACTTTACCCTTTTTACCTATCTCAACATTCATCATTTTAAAATCAGGCATGCCTGTCTCCGCCAAAGCCTTAATGACCGCCTCTTTGGCAGCCCAGCGAACGGCCAGATGCTGGGCGGGATTGACTTTGGAAAAACAATATTTGAGTTC
>JBGQJN010000032.1:0-7696 GCA_041499075.1 Minisyncoccia bacterium
AACTCAAAAACAAAGAGTATAGACCTTGATAAAGAGAAGTCAATTTTAGTGAGAAAATGTTTTGAACTTTATGGGACTGGCGACAACACTCTAAAAAATGTTAAGCAGTTTTTGGCGGATACCGGACTAGACAGCTACAAAGGCAATGTTCTCTCAACTTCCTGTGTCCAGCGAATGTTAAAGAATCCTTTTTACTATGGAACTTTCCGCTTCAATGGCGAGCCCTATGAAGGAAGCCACGAGCCAATTATTTCCAAGAAACTTTTTGATGAGGTTCAACAAGTGATGAACAATCGGGGCAAGAAAAAGAGAAAGCGAAAACACGAGTTTACTTTTTCGGGTTTTATGAAATGCGGAAAGTGCGGTTGCCTCATCACTGCCGAAACACAAAAAGGCCATATCTATTATCGTTGCACCAAGAAAAAGCAAACCTGCAATGAAAAGTATTTGCGCGAGGAGGCACTTGTTGAACAGATGAAATTCGTCATTCAAAAAGTTTCTATTCCCGACGATTGGGCGGACAATATGCTCGCCGAATTAGACCGCGAGAAAACGAGTATCACGAACGAGGGTATTTCTTTTGTTCAAAATCTGAAAACTCAAAAAGCGGAAATTGAGCAGAAAATAGATCGGCTTCTTGATATTTACATCGAGGGCAAAGGCATATCACCGGACGAGTATCAGGTGAAGAAAGCAAAACTGTTAGGCGAGAAAGCCGATATAGACCAAGAAATCAGAGATTTTGAACAAAAGGGAAATAATTGGCTCGAACCGATGCGAGAAGTCATTTTATTGAGTAGCCAAGCCAAAATTCTTTTGTCGCAGGGCGACAAAACGCAAATCCGCGCATTTCTCAAAAATGTCGGCTCGAACTTTATGCTGAATTCAAAACGGCTTGAAATTTCCCCGAAAAACGGCTGGCGAGCCCGCGTAGCTGGCGAGCCAATGACTTCATTTCCCAACTGGCGGAGGGGGTGGGATTCGAACCCACGAGACCCCGAAAGGTCACGGCTTTCCAAGCCGTTGCACTAGGCCGCTATGCGACCCCTCCAAAGAAAAGGCTTGCTGACGCAAGCCCTAGGCAAGTGACATTTCTAATCTTTCCAATTCAGACATTTGGCAGGCCAAGTCCTCAAAGGTAAGTTGGGGCCAAAAATGTTCTCTGGCATTATGTAGCGCTTGTTCAACTGTATCCCTTTCATTGTCCAAAATAGGCCGACCTAAATGATTACAAACAACAAAGATACATTTTTTAGCCAAATCCTCGCCTAAAACTTTGGGATCAAAACCTTCCATTACCATAGCCGCGATTTGCCAGTTATTCATCGTTGGTTGAGGACGTTGCTTGTTCTTGAACAATTTTCCATAAGCTTCGAGAAGAACCCATCTTGATTCCAGTCCCATTGATTCCTCCTATTAATACTTGCTACTTACTATCTTACTAAATTGTCGTCCCCTGTCAAATTCATTTTTGAACTTCTCGAAACTTTTGGCAGCCGGGGAAAATAATATCACTGATTTGGGGTACCCGGAAGCTCGGCTCAAGGCTTCTTTGACGCATTCTGCCAAACTGTCAAAAACGCTGACCGGGAAACTAGAGCCAAAATTCTTGAGTATTTTGTCGGTGGCACTGCCGGCAAGCAAAATGACATTTTCCGGCTTAAATTTTTGTCTGATTAGTTTACACCAGTCGCTATAATCCAGCTCCCTATCAGTACCGCCGGCGATAAGGATTAACCCGACTCCGGCAAATCTATTGATTGCGGCAATGCCGCCATCGGG
The DNA here is from genome assembly GCA_041499075.1 of Minisyncoccia bacterium. Lineage (GTDB taxonomy): Bacteria > Patescibacteriota > Minisyncoccia > 2-02-FULL-40-12 > IGHO2-01-FULL-4-A > JBGQJN01. The sequence goes on from JBGQJN010000032.1 coordinate 1,783, forward strand.
AGATGTGGCACTAGTGTCATTAATGATTCGTAAATGCTTATTTTCGTAAATAGTCTCCTGTCTGAAAGGAATCTGCGGCAATTTTTTAATTCTTTTTTGCATTTGTGCAAATGATATGCCGGCGAGATGCGCCGCCAAAGAACTGGCCAGAAGATTTTGCAGATTATGCACGCCCCATTTGGCAACAAAATCAGCGACATTCAAAACAGCTTTGGCCCTTCCGACATCCTGGAAAAATATCTTGTTATCCCGGTAAAAAACACCTTGGCTTCCGGCCGGCAATGCCATCAGCGAGAAAAACCACATTCGCGATCTGGGTTTCAACTTCAAAAGCCATGGCGTCCAGTCGTTATCATAATTTAAGATTAAATCTTGCTCGGCAGACTGATTCTCAAAAATCTTGGCCTTGGCTGAAGTATAATCCTCCATTGTGCCGTGGCGGTTCAAATGATCTTGGAAAATATTGGTTATGACTGCGATTTTGGGCGCAGTAATAGTGGGATCAAAATATTCTAAATGATAGGATGGTAATTCATTGACTACGATCTGGTAACGACCAAGTTTGTTCAGTGTCTCCAAAAATGGCTGATCTAAAGAATTGCCAGCGATGATAGATTTGAATTTTACCTTCAATAAAAAATCAGTCCAATTGACTGTCGTAGTCTTGCCACGAGTACCGGTAATAGCGATAATCGGCTTAGTGCAAAGCCGATAAAAAATCGTGGCTTCGTTTTCAACCTGTTTGCCGAGTTGCCTTGCTAAAACTACATAAGGATTAGTCGGCGGGACATCCGGGTTAAAAACAATAATTTCGTTATTTTTGACATCCTCTTGGTTGTGGCCGCCAAGCTTCAGTTTTATGTGGCCTTTGATCTTCTTTAGAGATGATGCCAGTTGTTTTTTCGTTTTCAAATCCGTTACCGTTACTTGAGCGCCATGTTTGATAAGCCAATTCGTCGTTGCCACACCGCCACCAAGCAAGCCCAAACCAAAAACCAATACTTTCTTGCCGGCAAACTCATTTTTCGGCCTACTGCTCATATACTACCGCTAATTAATATCATATTTTAGGGAAATATGCTATTATCGGTAGGTGAGAAAATTACTCGCATTTTTAATGATAGTTGCTACGGGTACGTTGGTCTGGTTTGTTTTTTTTAGTAAAACGGGAATTACCGTTAGTCCAAGTCCATCTGTTACCGCTTCACCCACCGTTACGCCCAGTACATCGTCTCAAAACCTGGCTAAACCCATAAGGGTTGATAATATCAAGCCGGATGATGCAATCCACAGTCCGCTTCTGGTTGAAGGCGCGGCGCGCGGTAATTGGTTTTTCGAAGCCAGTTTCCCGATTGTATTATTGGACGGCAATGGCAGAGAGATCAGCCAAGCTCCAGCCCAAGCGCAAGGAGACTGGATGACGACTAATTTCGTATCTTTTGAGGCGGAACTGCTGTTTGACTACCCCGGTACGCCGACCGGTACTTTGATTCTCAAGACTGATGATCCGTCAGGTTTGCCGCGAAGCGCCGACGATGAATTGCGCATCCCCATAAGGTTCGTCAGCAATTAATTTCCCTTTTTGATCGGAGTATGTTATGATTGAATTGGTCGAGAAGTTATCAATTTAACAAAGAAAAAAATATATTATGAAAACATTAGCTTGTAATGATGTTGACCCGTCATTGAACTGTGATTATGTTGCCAAGGGCGAGACTATGGACCTCTTGATGGCGGACGTAAAAGCACACATGCAAACAGCACACGCAGAAAAATTTGCCGCGATGTCAGGTATGTCAGATGCGGATATGATGAAAATGGTTGCGGATAAGGTACAAGATGATCAGCCAGCCGCGATGTAGATTCTAATCAAAAACCCCGCCTAGGCGGGGTTTTTGATTAGGCTTAAAAGATATTCAGACCCTTGATTGCCTCTAGTTTTTGGATGTAATTGATTGTTTCCTTCTTGAAAATCATGTTACCGATTGAGGCCAGCTGATTGCCCAACCAAGCAAGGCCGTATTTATTTATGGAACGTATGACTTTTGATGAACCGCCGTTATAAGATGCGGCCAGCATTTCTTCGGTGACTCCGATTTGCGCCAATATATTCGGTCGGCTAACATTGTCAGCAATTGATTTTTTGTGACTGTCAAAAAACAAAACCATGGCTTTGACGGCATTGACATGATCGGCCATGCCTAAACTATAATCTTTTAACAAGCCGGCTCGGGGATAGGTGGCAACTACGCTGATATAGGTAGATTTTATGAATTGAGCCAAACCTGAAGCCCCTGCTGATGAGCCGGTATAACGATAAGCCAATTTTTGATTGGCACCAATCAGGGCAAGCGTGCGTTCGGCAAGTCCTTTGCCGCCGTCATCAGCCATATTAAAACTATCCGGATCAATGTGCTCAATTAAAATTATATTTTTGATAAAATCTTCGGAGATACCCTTTGTCACGAGTGCGCCGGGAACTGAAATTGAGAGTACATTTTTGGAGTTAAGTTCGCCGAAGGCCTGGCTGGCGACGTTGCCTATATACTCTTTGCCGGCATCTACTAACTCACCGGTATGGATACCTTCCGAATAAGGGGCGTAAACTATCTCTGAATACTGGCTTGTAGATTTTTCCGGTAAATTACCTAGATCCCTACTGGCAAGAAGATATTTATCGGCAATAACCACAAGTTCGGGGTGGCCGGTGATCTGGTAAAATGTGTTAAAACTATTCCACCAGTTGGCCTCAATGTCCAAGGTTTCTGCCGGGTTGGCCGGCGTCAAAGTAATTGTTCTGGTTTTTTTGTAATTTGTTATATCCTGCTCGCTGACCCAAATTCTACGCTGAAAAATCTCACCGGTATTTGTATCTAGTATCGCTAAAGCAATCTGTTTACGCACGAGATCGCCGGTTTTTACCATTTGGCCATGTTTAAGCACCATTTTTTTTGTCACATAATCAAGCGGCGGTGAAGATTTCAAAAGCGCTATTCCTTTTTGTATCTCGCCAAGCAAAGTGATCGGTGTCGGACTTGGGCTCAAGCTGATCAGTGGCCCATTAACAATATTGAATTCTTTAGCCATCGCTAAACTTGCCCAAATAAATAGGCCAAATCCTAAAACCAAAAATCCAATCATCACAAAATGCTTTTTACTGATTTCCATAATAACTAAAGGTTTTGTTCAATAACCGCCGCTTTACTCAAGACTGCGTTGGCATAAGAATTACAGATCGTCTTAGTACAGGTCGGACTGCCGCTGACATATGCTTTGGCGGCGGCAGTCTCGGCCGCACGAGTTTGAGCAGTCGCACCGGCATTGGCCAGCTTAACGGCTGAAGCCATGAAAGCATCCTCTATATTCCAGGGACTGGGCGGCTGGTGACCGGTCAGTTGGGCGACTTGGCTCTCATAACCCAGCCAGACTGTTGAAATAAATTGCGCCGGTCCCAAGGCGCCGCCGCAACCGTAATTGGGTTCACGCGAAACCCTAACTGTATCGGGATTGAGTCCCAGCTCGCCGACTATCTTTAAAAAGGCTGCCTTCTCTGCCTCGGCACGGCTCGGTTTGCCAAGCCGCAAATAACAATTATACATGTCATCCAGCCAATTGCCGGTACCGACATTTTTACCTAATCCCGATTCAACCTCAAGTATGGCAATAAGAAATGCCGGCCTGATACCGACGCGTATCGCCGCCAGCTGGCCGAATTTAATGGCATCTTCCACGGTCACTCCGTTTTGCTGAAGGTAAAAGACCTGCGCCTTAATGTTGGCGATATCAGTCTGGGATTTTTTTACCAACGCCTGGAATTTAACCTCCTGGCCCTTGGTTTCTTTCAATAAACTGTCTTTAACCTGTTTACTGCCGTTCAAATCGCTTTTTTCTGATTCTTGCAGACTTTTTAAATTTTCGAGGTCTTGTTTTTTACTGGCAAGGTCGTTTTCTTTTTGCTCAAGGTCAGTTTTTAGAGCTTTGATGTCATCTATCGCCGTACTTATACTATCTTGGGTATCCTGCAAATTTTTGAGATTGTCAAAAAAACCTGAAAGGGTAGCGTTTTTGAAAAGTATCTGGGTAAGGTTTTCCCGATCTGTCTGGTAAATTATATTGATATATTGGGTAAGAGCTTGTTTGTGGACATCAAGTTTATTCTGGGCGATTTGGATTTGATTTTGAGTATCGCCTATCTCGGCATTGGTTTGATCTATATTCAGAGCCAAACTGCGGATTTCAAGCTGAACTTTATTGATCTGTGCATTAAGAGCATTGATCTCGCCGGTTAGAGTCATTGCCTTGCCGCTATTAGCGTCAATCTGTTGCTGGTACTGGTCAATCTGCTGCTGTAATTGCTCAATTTGTTGATTACGCGCGGCAATTTCGTCCTGCACGCTAGCAGTTGAATTCAAAAACGGCCAAAAAGATAGCAAAAGAGCCAGCAAAAAAATGGGTATAATGAATGCCCTCTTCATAAAATTATTATAGCAAAACTGGCTCGGGAATGCGAGCCAGTTTTGAGTCTGATTATTTTAATCTATAGGGGCTTAGTAAAATATTATGGGGTTACAACAACTTGTCCATGGAGCTCTGGCGTGCGCGGGTTGAGATGATCGTGGAATGGGCAGATCTTAGCTACGTTAAAAGTAAAGGAATATGATTCACCTTTAGCCAAGCCGCGAAGAGCGTCAAAGCCCGGACATATTGTGTGTATCGGGTGAGGATCGGATGCCGGCCAGTGAAGATTAGAATCTTTATTAACGAATTTAACCGTATCGCCGAGCTTGATTGTAATATTACTGGTATCCAGCTTACCTTGGCTGGTGTAAGTGATTGTATATGTCTTGGCACTGATCGGGCCTGCGCTGGCTGAAGCTATAACGCTAACGCTCGCGCTCGGCATTGCTGAATAAGTCATGATAGGCGATTCCGTTAATGATGGTGCATTTGACTGTCTAGCGAAGAAAAAAATTGCTATACCCAAAATAACGGCAATTACAATGATAGAAATAGCTTTTCCCATTATTAAAAAGTTGGGCAAACTACAACCAGCTAGACGAGCTCGCTGGCTGAACTTTGCTTACCATATATATATGTTCGGCTGATTTGGTAACTTCATAATGATATTTGTTGTATGAATCAAAAAGGTGGGCATCGCCCTTATTCTCTATGCAATATCTCATAGATTCGAACTCATCCAGACTCAATAACCCTATGAATTTCAAGCCGTCCGGATCCCCATCAAAATCATAGTTTTGTATTTTGGTAACCATAAATTGATGCTAACAACTCACCTACTTTTTGTGAACTTGACGAGTTTTCTTTTAAGTGTTTTTTGGATAATACAGATTTTCATGTTACTATCGCTAATATGTCTCTTTGGGTTAAACTCAAAAACTATCTTTTCGGGTCAATGTTCCGCCGTGGGGCGACGGTTTTGACTTTTCTGACGCTAGGTAGTTATGCCCTTGGTTTAGTGCGTGATATACTTTTCGCCAGATCTTTCGGAGCATCCCGCCTACTTGATACCTACAATGCCGCCTTTATCATCCCCGATCTTTTGCTTAATATTTTCGTGGCGGCGGCCCTGACCTCGGCTTTTGTACCGATCTTCACTCACCTTTTGGCATCCGGCGAAGAAAAAGAAGCTGAAAATGTCGCGACAACAATGCTGGTCGCCGCTCCCATTGCCATACTAGCCATTGGTATCCCGGTTTTTATTTTTATGCCGCAGCTTGCAACTTTAGTAGCACCGGGTTTTACCGGTAGTGATAAAACACTCCTTGTTTCGATGGCGCGACTCTTGCTTCTTTCACCGATTATTTTTGCAATTTCAAACACACTCGGAAATATCCTGATTTCCTATGAAACATTTGTCGGTTACGGCTTGTCGCCTGCCCTTTACAACCTCGGC
>JBGQJN010000033.1:0-6730 GCA_041499075.1 Minisyncoccia bacterium
CCTTTCTGCTCCGATCCCCGCCTTCACTCAAGAGTTTCGGTCGGGCAGGCAAGGCGAGGCGGGCGGAAGGGGGGTGTGGGGGGAATTCCGCCCGCCGAGCCCAGAGAGTTCCGTTCGAATATTTTCAAACAGACACCGCCAATATGAGCTCCCTACTGAAAAAGCCAAGTGCTTGGATACCGATAGCAATTTCGCTGGTTGTTTTGGCGGTGATGCTTATTGGTATTGCGCTGTCTGGCCCGCCTGTCCATCAGCCGGATGAGGGAACGGGTGCGCATCTCTTCCAGGTCTGGCTGGTTTTGGAAGCGTTGATGATATTATTTTTCGCGATTAAATGGTTAGTACAGAGACCAAAACAAGCGCTTGTTGTTCTGGCAATTCAAATTATTGCCGTGCTCGCCGCCTGTGCCCCGGTATTCATTTTCCGCCTGTAGTATTTGCTTCTATTTCTGCAATAAATCCCCACACTCATGCATGAGTGTGGGGATAAAAAATCCGCAAAGCGGATTACATGACTACGTATGCAGCATTGAAGATTTTAGATTAATCCAAGATTGAGTGCGGCATTCTGCCAAGCATCAGATTCGCTGCCACCGCTGCCAAGAGTCACGTCATAATCTGTAACTTGATGTGTCCAGCTTTGTCCGCAATGCGAGCAAATCTCTGTACGGGATTTTTTAACCCTGATATAGACCCATTCGCCGTCATCGTTTACAAAGGAATTGGGATATTTTTTTTGAACTAATTCTTGCGGATCTAACTTAAATGAAGTGGCGGGCATAGTTCCCTCCTTAGATTTGTACTGGTAGAAAATTTAGCATGGCAATTCTCTATTGTCAATCACATTCAATTGAAAAATTTACCGGGCTGGCTTATACTTAAATCTATATAATTTTTAACCATGAAGAAATTTTCTATTGTTATAGGAATAGTTCTGCTCGTAGTTTTGGTGGCGGGTTTTCTTAAATCCAAAAAAACCAAAGTATCTTTGCCGCTAGCGACGGCTCCATCCGGGACAATGCCCGGCATCACCACCCTCAAAGATAGCGGCGGGATGGTTGACTGGTCGTACTCGGGCAATGACCTGATTGCTTTTGATGCGCCCGGCTCAAATGGCTACTATGACGTTTACACCATGACCCCTGATGGCAGAAATGAAACGTGCATCACCTGTGGCGTTATGCCCAGAAAAAGGCATCATGGCGGACCGGCTTGGCATCCTTCCGGGAAATATATCGCTTTCATTTCTGAAAAAGAAGGCCATCCCGGCTCCTCTTATGTATCTCTGCCCGGCTTCGGGGGCTATGATGACCTCTGGGTGATCACAGCTGATGGAAAACATCCATATCTTCTGCAAAGCGTTCCTGTCGGCAGGGATTATGGCATTATTATGCCTCACTTTTCTTATGATGGCACGATGATCTCCTGGAACGAACTATATAAGGCCGGAAATATATTGACCGGCGATCTCGGACTTTGGAAATTGAAGACGGCACGTTTCAGCGATGAAGGCGGTATCCCTCACATCAGCGACATAAGGGAGTACCAGCCGGGAGAGCCAGCATTTTATGAAAATCACGGGTTTTCACCCGATGGCACTAAACTTATTTTCACCAGTAATTTCAAAACAAGCGTGAAGGCCCTCCTGCACAACAACATATATGTTATGAATCTTAGCGATGGCACGGCAGTTCCTCTGACCAGTTTGGGCTACAATGAACATGCGACTTATTCACCTGACGGCAAACGTATCGTTTGGATGACAAATAACGAAAATCCCAAAACCAGCGGGCTATTTAATAAGGGAACCGATTGGTGGCTAATGAATGCCGACGGCAGTAACAAAAGACGGCTGACATCTTTTAACATACCGGGCAATCCGGAATATCAGGGGAAAAATGCTTGGGCAACACGGATTAGCTGGAGCCCGGATGGTTCACGTTTTGTCGGCTACATTCAGGATGATCTTGTAAAACAGACCGGTAAGATCGTCATGGTTAATCTTGGTAAGAATTGAGATCGCCTGCCCGCTATTATTGTGTAAGAAATTTAATTTTGTATAATTAACTTATGTAGTATGAAGGAAGAATCACAACAAAAGAAAATACCGGAATCAGTAAGGCCGCAAGAGCCGATATTAGATTCCGAAGTTTCGGAGTTGATACAAACTGAACGTACTAAAATAGAGCGAGAAGATAATGCCCGGATGGAAGAGGCCTTGCGCTTGCAAAAAGAAGGGAAATTACCCACGGATCAAGAAGCAGCCGAGAAATTAAGTGAATTGTATGAAGGTGTTGCCAGAAAAGAAGCTAAAGGCTTGGAGAATAGGTATATAGAGACTGGCATGCTCTCCCTGGGTCTTAAAAATCTATTGACGGAAGGTAAACTTAACGAAGATATGAAGCTTGCCGAAGTTTTAGATATCTTGCAATCAGAACTCGGAGATCTTAGAAAGAAAGTGGCAGAATTCGGGCGTATTACAAAAGAAATCGGAGTATACAAGAATAAGGCAGAAAAATAGTAGCGGTTAGGGTCGAGTCCGCTAAAAATTAGGGTCTTAATGAAATAATTTGTAATTCTAAATATGGACTATTTACCAGTTTTTGATATCAATTATTGGGCAGTTTTAGTAGCGGCAATTGCCGCCAATGTCATAGGTATGCTCTGGTATTCACCGGCACTTTTCGGTAAACCCTGGCTGAAACTCTTGGGCATGACGGAAGAAAAAATGGCGCAGGCTAAAGCCGGCGGCATGGGCAAGAAATATGCCGTGAATTTTATCGCTTCCCTGGTCATGGCATACATTCTTGATTATTTTCTGCAGGTATGGGGCGCCGTCGGCGTATCAGGTGCTTTCCAAGTGACTCTTTGGCTCTGGTTAGGATTCATCGCCACGGTTATGCTCGGTACGATTCTTTGGGAGGGCAAAACAGTCAAGCTTTATGCGATCAATGTTTTCTATTACCTAGTCTCAATTTTCGTGATGTCTTTGATATTGGTATTTTGGATGTAGTGACCTAGTCGCGAAATATAGTCAGCAATCCTCGGTCTGCTTACGATCGAGGGTTGCTTTTATTTAATACTCCCTACTAAACCACTTGCCTAGACTTTTGTTTTACTAATAAAATTGTTAAACTGGGCACAATGGCCGGCATCATTGATCAAATCAAAGAGCGGGTGGACATCGTTGACCTCATCGCCAGTTATTTGAAATTGCAAAAGTCAGGCATCAACTACAAGGCCCGCTGTCCTTTTCATAATGAAAAAAGTGGATCGTTTTTTGTCTCGCCGGACAGGCAAATCTGGCATTGTTTCGGCTGTGGTTTGGGCGGCGATGCTTTTGGTTTTGTCAAACAAATAGAAGGCGTGGAGTTCCCGGAGGCCTTGAGGATTCTAGCCGCTCGCGCCGGCATAGAATTGCACCACGGTGGCGAGGATCACGGCCAAGACGGCATAGAATGGCAGAGTCAGAAGACAAAACTTCTTGATATTTCGGAACTGGCTACGAAATTTTTTGAAAAACAATTGTGGCAGTCAGACGTCGGCGCCAAAGCATTGGACTATTTGCGTAGCCGCGGCCTGACCGATGAATCAATCAAGAACTTCCGCTTGGGTTATGCGCCCGATTCTTGGGATGCCTTGAGTAATTTCCTACAAAGGTCATATGCCAGCAAAGAAATCTTTGATGCCGGGCTGGTAATCAAGAAAGACGGCGGCGGATATTACGACAGATTTCGTTCACGGATAATGTTTCCGATCGGCGATCTTAACGGCCAGGTGGTGGGTTTTAGCGCCAGGGTTTTTGGTGAAACGGCTCAAAACCCGGAAGCCCCCAAATACGTCAACACTCCACAGACGCTAATCTACGACAAAAGCCGTGTGCTTTACGGACTCGATAAAGCCAAGCTTGATATCAGGCGCCAGAATCGTTGTTTGGTGGTAGAGGGCAACATGGATGTGATTATGTCACATCAGGCCGGGGCGGCGCATGTTGTAGCTTCATCCGGCACGGCCTTGACCGAAGGCCACCTGCGAATTATCAAACGTTACACCGACAACTTGGATCTCTGTTTCGACGCTGATGATGCCGGTACAACCGCCACCGATAGGGGTGTGGACTTGGCACTTGCCAAAGGTTTTAATGTTGGTATAATAAGTATTAACGAGTCGGATCTCAAGGATCCGGCGGATTATGTCAAGAAATACGGCTCCAAATGGCTTGAGTACGCAACTAAATCTCAGCCATTTATGGAATTTTACTATAAAGGCGCTCAAAAATTATTTGATGTCGCTACGGCTTTGGGCAAGAAATTATTTGTCCAGAAGCTTGTGCCCTTTTTAGCCTCAATGGCTAATAAGATCGAACAGGCCCATTGGGTCGGTGAGATCGCTCTGGTTCTCAAAACTAAAGAAGAACTTTTATATAACGAAATAGAATCAGCCCGGTCAAAACTGGCGATTGCCTTGGAAACAGAGAGTCTGCCGGCAACAAATATCCAAAAAGCAGAAGCGGGTTTGGATCCTCAAGAAGAAAGCTTACTCTCGCTGATAATCAAAAAACCGGCGCTTATCGGCAATATCAAACCGGAAGACATGGAATTCTTATCGGCCGGTTTAGTTAATCTATTTGAGCAAGTTGCGCCAAGCGAGCCACCAGGCAAGCCGATTGAGGGCCAGCCGTTGAATGTACTGACTGAACCAACTCTCGCAATGAAAATGGACTTGGCTTATTTGAAGTCGCAGGAAATGTGGAAGGATTTCAAAGAGCATGAGCTCGATGAGGAATTTGGCAAATTAATTGGTCAGATAAGGCGACGCAAGGTTTCGGCGCGGCTTAATGATTTGGAATATGAGATTAAGACTGCCGAGAAAGCGCAAAACAAAGAGCGCTTGTCGGCGCTCGTAGGGGAGTTCTCTAAAATTTCAAAACAGCTGGCTAACTGATTTTCAAAGATTACAGTCGCGGCAGAATATTTTACTCATTTGCCAATTACTGGGAAAAGATATCTCGAGACACCGATTTGCTCAGAGCCAGATCTTTTAATAAACTGAAACGAAACTTTATCAGCCATAACTAGTGACATAATTTTAGAGAAAGCCGGGTGGTTCCAGTAGAAGCTAATGGTCTCTCTTTCCTGATTTGGCCCATCGAGAATAATATCAACCTTGCGTTTGCCAGACCCTAGTGTGGAGGGGATCACTTGTTTAACTACAAAATCTTTGTTGACGACTGCCTGAGCCATCCTTTCATTTGCTTCTGCCAAACCCTTTTTTATCGCAATAACCTGTCTATGAAACACAGATCAGAAGGTTCTAAAGGTACTATTCATTTTATCCACCTTAAATAGTTATGTCAAGAAAACATAAAAATAAGAAGACTTCCGCCAAAGGCGGATCCGCCTCTGGCGGAAAAAAGAAGACTTTTAAGAAAAAGGTGGTTTTGGTTCGTAAAAAAATCAAAAAGGCGGCAAAGTCCAAAAGACCCATCGTCAAGAAGCTAGTCAAGACCAAACCGATCGTTAGTGAAGATGAAATCGCCAAGCTGATTAACAAGGGCAGGCATCGAGGATTCATTACCGAATCGGAGATAATTAATACCTTTCCTAACATTGAAAAAGACATCGAGGGCCTGGAACGTCTGTATGAACGGTTGGAGTCGGCCAATATCAACATTATGGACACCGGCCGGGTTTATGCCGAGGAACGTACCAAGGAACATGAAGAAAAAAAGAAACTGGAAGACGAACAGATAGAAGCCGGTTCGGACACGGTGCAGATGTATTTGCGTGAGATAGGCCAGTACCCGCTTCTGCGCAGTGAAGAAGAAGCTGATCTTGCTAAACGCATTGAAAAAGGCGAAGAGACAGCCAGGCAGAAATTGATGCTTTCGAATCTGCGTTTAGTGGTCTCGATCGCCAAAAAATATGTCGGCCGTTCGGCTAACCTGACTTTGCTTGACCTGATTCAAGAAGGCAATATCGGTTTATCGCGGGCGGTGGAGAAGTTTGATTACCGGCGCGGTTATAAGTTTTCTACTTATGCTACTTGGTGGATCAGGCAGGCGATTACTCGCGCGCTGGCTGACCAGGCGCGTACGATTCGCATTCCTGTACATATGATCGAGACGATTAACAAGTATCAGCAGGTAGTACGTCGGCTGGTGCAGGATCTGGGACGTGAGCCGCTACCTGAAGAAGTTGCCGCTGAAATGAGCGTAGATGTGGACAAAATCCATCATATCATGAAAATTTCGCAAGATACGGTTTCTCTTGAGGCGCCGGTGGGTGATGATGACGACGAGGGTTCCCTCTTGGCTGATTTTGTAGCTGATGAGGAGACAACTTCGCCGGAAACCATGGCTGGACGCAGAATCCTGCGCGATCACTTGCAGGAAATCATAAGTGAACTTTCACCGCGCGAACAAAAAATCCTTGAGATGCGTTTTGGCCTGAAGGATGGTGTTACCCATACACTGGAAGAAGTGGGTAAGGTTTTTGGTGTTACCCGCGAGCGTATCCGTCAAATTGAAGCCAAGGCGCTGGACAAAATACGTCAGCACCACGCCGTCGGCAAACTCAAAGGCTATTAGAAGCTGTACAATTTTTAACTTGAAAAGAGCTTCTTTTTTTGATACCATGAGATAATAAATGAATATTCCGCGGTAGCACAACGGTAGTGCGGCGCCCTGTTAAGGCGATGGTTGTAGGTTCGAATCCTACCCGCGGAGCCA
>JBGQJN010000034.1:0-6620 GCA_041499075.1 Minisyncoccia bacterium
GATCTGTCTAGATTATTAGCTCAAGAAAAAACCGGCCCGGGCGGGTCGGCATCAGGTTTTGGCGAGAATGGAGTCCTGATCAACTCCGGAAGGAACTACTTCTGAAGCTGTGACGGCACTGGGCGCACCAGTGCATAAAACGGTAAATTGAGTGAACGGTTGTGCTCGCTGTGTATGAACACCAGCAAATTCACCGGTTCACCATCCTGGAAGGCCTCGGCCATCGGGGCCAAGATCTCCCACTCTAGCTTGTTGGGGCCGGACAGGAGTTTGATCCTGACCTTTTCGTAGCCAGCATCGCGCAGGGTTGAATCGGACCGGTCAACCGATTTGACCGTGCCGCTACCTAGAAACTCGGCCGCCGTGGTATCTAGCGAGCTGGCCAGGTGACTTATGGCAGTGGCTGCAACAACTTCAGGCGACAGTCTACGACGGGAATCTCTGTCGGTAATGAAAATGATCCCAGCGATGAGGCATATCAGCGCCAGGAGGACAAAGGCAGTTCTGTTCAACATACTCTTTTCTCCTCTCTTTTTGATTGTGTGGTACTGCGTTTCTATTATAACACAATAAGAATAGTAATGCAAGGGCTTAATATCTCTATAATTTTATAGTATAATCCAGCCATGACCGTAAAAGACTTGATCGCCCAGAAAAAACACAGTTTTGACGGGGTTTTGGATTTTTACAAAAACGATATCGCTTCTATCAGGACCGGGCGGGCAAACGTGTCTTTGGTTGAGGATATCGTGGTTGAGGCCTACAACGACAAAATGCGCATCAAGGAACTGGCCACGATTACCACGCCCGAGCCGCGGACCATCACTATTCAACCCTGGGACAAGTCCGTGGTTGAAGCTATCAGTGGTGCGATCAGAAAAAGTGAAATTGGTTTGAATCCTGTGGTCAACGGCCAGATCATCCAATTGAATATCCCCTCATTGACCGAAGAACGCCGAAAAGAATTCATTAAACTACTCAAGCAAAAAACTGAAGTTGCCAGAGTTAAGATCCGCCACATCCGCGAAGAGATCTGGGATAAGGTTCAAGGCATGGAAAGAAATCACGAAATACGGGAGGATGATAAATTCAAAGCCAGAGAAGACCTCCAAAAGCTGACGGATGATTATAATAAAAAAATTGAAGACCTGGAAAAAAAGAAAGAACAAGAACTCCTGAACTAAATGTTTGCCGTAATAATTTTTATAATCGTTTTAAGCGTTCTAATCTTCGTCCATGAGCTGGGGCATTTTTTGATAGCCAAACGAGCCGGTCTAAAAGTAGAAGAGTTCGGTTTCGGCTTTCCGCCAAAAATTATGGGCATTAAGCACGGAGAAACAATTTATTCAATTAACTGGATTCCCTTCGGTGGTTTTGTCAAGATTTTGGGTGAAGACGGGGAGGAACGAGACAATTCTAGAAGTCTTGCGTCAGCTAAACCACTAGTTAGAAGCGGTATTCTAGTCGCCGGCGTAGTCATGAATTTTCTCTTGGCGGTAATTTTACTTTCTTTTGGCAATGCCGTCGGGCTACGTGTCGGTCTCCCAGATGATAGTGCGATAGCCAATGCCCACGATATTAAAATCCAGATTGTAAGCGTGGTCAGCAACAGCCCGGCTGATTCTGCCGGACTCAAGCCGCTGGATGAGATAGCCGGTTTTGCTCAAAACGGCCAGGATATTCAGATGACAAGTGTGACTGCGGTACAAGATTACATTAATTCTCACAAAGGACAAGGAATCACCATTGAGATAAAGAACGGAAGCCAAGTAACTTACAAACAAGTCACGCCTAGAGCCAATCCGCCGGCAGGCGAAGGTGCACTGGGCATTGCCCTCGCAGCAACGGGTCTGATCAAATACCCCTTGCCGCAGGCGATAATTCAAGGCATTACTGACTCCGCCAATATCGCTTCTTACACCGCAGTAGGCTACGCGACTATAATTAAAAATATCTTTACAACCGGTAAACCAGGCGTGGAATTATCCGGACCGGTGGGTATTGCGGTCATCACCGGCAAAGCTGCTCAACTCGGCTTTACTTATCTGATGCAATTCATGGCACTGATCTCCATAAATCTGGCAGTCTTGAATATCATCCCCTTCCCGGCACTTGATGGCGGGCGATTACTTTTTGTTATCATTGAAAAGATCAAAGGCAGTCCCATCTCCAAAAAAATTGAGAATGGCGTCAACGCCGCCGGTTTTGCCTTGTTAATATTGCTTATGATTTACGTCACCACTAAAGATATTATTAAATTTTTCTAGCAGGACTTACGCGCTTTCGCCACAAAGCCCAAAGAAATTCGGGCTTAGCGTGGCTCAAGCCACAAGGGTTTGGCCAATTTCTTCGTTAAAAGGTTCCGGTTTGTCTCACCATACCTCAAGTATAGCTCGCTCAATCCTCACCTTTTGCCTCGAACTTGGCCAAACGCGCGGCGTCCTAGCAACAAGTAATGCCTAAACAAAAAAAACTTTTTGAAACAAGATTAAGAAAAAGTAAAATCCTAGACGAAAAAGATGAGGTTAAAACTGATCTACAATGGAGTAAGATGCCTGGATTTTGGAAATCGCAGGTACCGGAAACAAAAATAGAGCATTCATGTGAACGTTGTGGAGATACTATACCGGCAGGTAGCCAGGCAGATTTGACCGTTGAATTTGACGGCATTAAACCCAAGAAAGAAGATCTCAAAAACATTAAGTATTGGCATCCGGACAAGCAGTGCCATGAAAAGAATTGGCAAGATGAGCCGCTTTAACTTTGTAAAAAACATTCAGCTTGCTATTATTTAGTCATATGCGCCTATCAAAACTTTTTACCAAGACTCAAAAAGAAAACCCTGCAGGAGAAGAAAGTATCAACGCCAAATTACTGGAACGTGGCGGTTTTATTTACAAGAATTCCGCCGGCATCTATACTTTCTTGCCGCTTGGTTGGCGGGTCATTCAGAAGATCGCCGGCATCATCAGAGAAGAAATGGTCAAGATTGGTGGGATCGAAATGTTTATGCCGGCGCTTGTTGAGAAGAAATATCTAGACGCCACCGGCAGATGGGATGTTGGCATAGGTTTTGAAGCATGGGGCAAAGAAGATAAGGAAGCAGGTTTTGTCCTCGGTTGGACACATGAGGAAGTGCTGACGGCTATCGCTGCCAGATACATAAGCTCATACAAAGACCTGCCTTTTGCCGCTTATCAGATACAAACTAAGTTCCGTAACGAACCTCGCGCCAAATCAGGACTCTTACGCGGGCGTGAATTCATGATGAAAGACCTTTACAGCTTCCACACTTCAGAGGACGATCTTTTGAAACACTATGAGCAAGCGCGAGAAGCTTATAACAATATTTTTCATCGCTGCGGTCTGAAGGCGATCTATACTCTGGCCGCCGGCGGAGATTTTACGGCAGAAAATACTCACGAATTCCAGGTAATATCACCCGTTGGCGAAGATACCATTTATACCTGCGACAAATGTGAATATGCCGAGAACAAAGAAATTTCAAAACTAAAAAGCGGTGATAAATGCCCTACGTGCGATGGTAAAGTTGCGGAGTACAGGTCAGTTGAAGTAGGTAACATTTTTCCGCTTGGCACAAAATATTCTCAAGCGTTCAATCTCAAGTTCGTAGATGAGTTAGGTAAATCAGATTATGTTGTTATGGGTTCATATGGCATTGGCCTTAGTAGATTAATGGCTACTGTCGTTGAAATTCACAATGATGAAAATGGTATCATCTGGCCTGAAAGCATAGCGCCATTCAAAGTCCAGCTCATAGCGCTTGAGGGTACAGCAGATGAAGCTGATAAGCTTTACGAAAAATTATTGCATCAGGGAGTAGAAGTGTTGTATGATGATAGAATCGACAAAACCGCCGGTGAAAAATTCGCCGATGCCGATTTGATCGGTTGCCCCGTGCGTTTGGTTGTCAGCCAGAAAACTTTACAAAAAAACAGTGTTGAGGTAAAAATGAGAGGCGAAAAGGAGGCAAAACTGTTACCACTTGACACTGACATAGCTAGTTTGTTATAATTATATTATTAAGGTTTGGCCTTGGAAAATAGCCTGAAAGATTGGTTTTTAGGTTATTTTGCAAGGCCAGGTTAGAATGTACCCTCGTCTGTGGAGCACCCCTCCTTGGACGACGTATCCCCCTGGGTAATTCTATCTGGCCTTGCAGTTCTTTCTCTTGGGGCGTCGTAGCCAAGCGGCTAAGGCATGGGTCTGCAAAACCCATATTCAGTGGTTCGAATCCACTCGACGCCTCACCCAGTTTTTACTGGGTCCCAGCAAAAAGTCCCGAAACATAAAATTGTTCTTTACATATTCGGGACTGTTTGCTGGGGTATCTGCCCAGAGCAAAATCAGCTAGGAGTAGAGAGCTGGCTCAAAGCTGATTTCACCGTCCTGTCTAGCCGTCATCGTGTGGAGATGTCTGCCAACGGCCAAGATCGGATATGATCCAGAAGATGGTCATGCTGTCGCAGACCACTACCTGGAACCCCGCATCGGGTCGAGCGCTCATCGGGAGGAGGCGCTCGACCTTGCGGGGAAACAAGGAGAAAGAAATGGATCAGTTTGTTCTTCGGAGGGCGGCCCTGTTAAGACCGTAACCTCCAACCAAGGCAGAGGCGATGACCGCCAGTATGGTCTCGCCTCTCCCTTCAATCCATCCCCACGGAAAATAATATCCGTCGGGGATTTTGTTTTTTATAACAATTCTGTTATCTTAGATAACACTATGTTTGATCGCTTCTTCTCTTTTTGGTCAAAAGATATCGGCATTGATCTGGGCACTGCCAACACTCTGGTTTACGTCCACGGCAAAGGTATTATTTTAAACGAGCCTTCCATTGTCGCCATTAATCAAAAAACTGGACAGATACTTGCTATTGGCCAGGAGGCACGCAAAATGGTCGGACGTACGCCGGGATACATTGTTGTTTCTAGGCCTTTAGTCGCCGGCGTGGTTTCAGATTTTGAAGTCACCGAGCAGATGCTCAAATACTTTATTGACAGAAGCCGGGAAAAATCTTTCTCATTGATACCCAGACCGCGCGTGGTTATCGGCATCCCAGCCGGCGTAACCGAAGTTGAAAGAAGGGCGGTGGAAGATGCGGCTTACAATGCCGGCGCCAGGGAAGTCTTTCTGATTGAAGAACCGATGGCCGCGGCTATCGGCGCACGCTTACCAGTACAGGAAGCGGCGGCAAATCTCATCGTTGATATCGGCGGCGGTACGACCGATGTCGCCGTGATATCAATGGGCGGGGTAGTTGCTTCACGCTCTTTGCGCGTCGCCGGCGACAAACTGACGGCTGATATCAGCCAGTTCATGCGCGAAGAGCACAATGTCCTCATCGGCGACGCTACTGCCGAAAATATCAAAATTGGCATTGGTTCTGCCTATCCCCTGAACGAAGAACTTACATTGCAAGTGCGCGGCAGAGATATCCTGACGGGCCTGCCCAAAGAATTGACAATCAATTCCGAGGAAGTACGTAAAGCGATGCATCGTTCTATTAAAAGTATTGTTTTGGCCATCAAAAATACCATTGAAGAAACCCCACCGGAGCTGATTGCCGATCTACTGAATCGCAGTATTTTTCTGGCTGGCGGTGGCGGACTATTGCGCGGATTTGACGAACTTATAAGCCACGAGACCAAACTACCGGTTAAAATAGTTGACGACCCGATGACTTGCGTCGTTCGCGGCTGCGGTTTGGTATTAGAAGATTTGGATGCACTTAAACCGGTATTAGTCTGGACGGCCAAAGAGGCCTATTTATAAGAGATGGGACCAGGGGCTAGCGATTAGTGGCTAGAATGAATAAATGAAAAATAATTTTATTAAAAGAATTCTATTTTCTTTTTTTATAATTGTTATTCTTGTTTTAGTAAATACCCTGCTTCTGCATAACTTTTTTCAAAATTTAGTTTATAAAGAATTTACTAGCGTCGGCGGTATTTTCACTAGAAAAGTCCTCTTGTTTTCCAGGTTAAGTGCGGGTTTTATTAATACCAAGGCGACCATCCAAAAAAACGCCGAACTTACCGTAGAAAATGAACTTCTGCGCAGCCAGCTCGCTGAACTGGAAAGTTTACAAAAAGAAAACGGCCTCCTCCGTACAGAGTTAAATGTTGCTGCAAAGATAAGATCGCCGCTTATACTTGCACAAATTTTCAGTGTTCAGAAAAGTGCCGTATCTTCAACTATCATGATAAACACTGGCTCGGCCAATGGCATCAAAAAGGGCGATGCCGTGATCTCAAGCGGCAATGTCTTGGCGGGCATCGTGGATCAGGTTTTTAAAAACACGGCACTGGTTTTACTTACCGACGATCCGCGAGTTAAAATAAGCGCAAGAATAGAGGATAGTAATATACTGGCCGGAACTCGTGGCAGTTTGCTTGGTAATATGGTCCTTGAATCAGTAGCCAATACTGACGATGTCAAAGAAAATGAAACGGTGGTCACAAGTGGCCTGGATGGCCTGCCCGAGGCGCTTCTGATCGGCCGCCTAACCAAAATTGAATCCCCCACCGGCCAGCTCTTCAAAACCGTCACCGCCCATATGCTCTTTGATCTAGGATTAGGCCCGAATTTGTTTGTGATA
>JBGQJN010000035.1:0-4865 GCA_041499075.1 Minisyncoccia bacterium
CCCGCATTCCTCCCCAGACCCCTCCTGCGGGCGGGACGGGAGCCGAGGCAGGGCGAATCCATATCCCCAGTCAAATGTTTCGCCCTGCCGAGTCCGAATTTCTTTCAAAAAAGGTTCGCGCAAATGCTATAATAACACCACAGATGAAAATAATAGGTGTTGCGGCGGCGATAATTGAAGATAATGGTAAGTTTTTGATTGCCAAAAGGAAGAAAGGTAAACACTTGGAAGGCAAGTGGGAATTTCCCGGCGGCAAGATAGAACCGCGCGAAACCCCAGAAAAATGCCTGGCAAGAGAGCTGGAAGAAGAGTTTGGTATTACTACGGAAATAGGCAGTTTTATCGGCGAAAGTATTTTTGACTACGGTGACAGGAAAATAAGATTGCTCGGCTATCGTGTGAGATACCTTTCGGGAGAGTTTCGTTTAAGCGCACATGACGAGATAAGGTGGGTTCCGGCAAATGAACTCAACAAGTTTGATTTTGCTGAAGCCGATCTGCCATTGATAGAAAAACTATAATAAACCGGCATAGAAGGTTATTGTCTTTTTCTTGTTTTTGTTTTAGATTATTAAAGGAACTTAAACAATCAACATAAAAATCTGGCAAGGAGGCAAGATGGTAATAACTCCTCACGTTTTAACCAGTCTCGTACTAACTACTAATCTGGAGCGGATACGTGTCAAAAAAAACTACACCAAATCAAGAAAGAGGTTAGTCTTGATAGCTTGCATCTGTTCTTTTGTTTCGCATTTCTTACTTGATTCGGTACCACACTATGACTATTCTATTGTCGGGCTCGATCAGCTAGATGTCTTAAAAATTACCGCCGACATAATCTTGGCTGGTATAATATTCGCTATCGCCTTCCATGGAAGCTTTGTGGTCACACACGGAAGCTTGGTGGTCATGCTCGAGGAATTAGATATAGGGGTTAAATCGGGGCTTCGCCGCTTACCCATGTTGGGTACATTGATAATCGGCGTATTTTTTTCTGTACTGCCTGACGTGATTGTACAGTTTTCAACCGATTTTGGCAGGAGACGTACATTGCTATATAGCTTACATGGCTTACTGCACACTTCTACCAAATTAGATTTCTCGCCGGGAATATTTATTGAAATCGGCATATCTCTAGTTTTTATCTATATTCTGATTAAATCTGCCGCTCGTTTTGAGGCGGATATTACTTGTCGAGAAATAGGTGAAGAACAGACGGTTTTTTTTAAACCCTAAGTAAACCCTACAAAAACAGGCGGCCAAATGATGACCGCCTTTATTGTTACTACTAGCCATTAACTTGAAAAAAACTGATAATATGCTAGAATTACAAAATACCAATGCAAAAACATTTTGAGAAAAGGGCCAGATTAAACAACCAGATAAGAGAACCGCAGATCCAGGTCATAGATGCCGATGGCAAGCAACTGGGTATTATGCCGACGCATGAAGCCCTGCGCCTGGCAAATGAACGCAGTTTGGATTTGGTAGAGGTCGGCGCCAGTGCCAAGCCGCCTATTGCCAAAATCATGGATTATGGTAAATATATGTATCAGAAAGAGAAGCGCGAAAAAGGCAGCAAAACCAGCAAGGTAGTAACTCAAGAGATCAAAACTGTAAGAGTGGGCTTTACCACTGGAACTCATGATCTAGTCGTCAGAGCCGGACAAGCAGACAAGTTCCTACAAAAAGGACATCGCGTCAGATTAGAGCTGACTCTACGTGGCCGTGAGAAAAGCATGGCTGATCTTGGACGAGCAAAACTTGAAGAATTTGCCAAACTGATAAGCGAAGCTCACGCCCTGGAAGAACCCATCAAAAGATTTCCTATGGGCTTTGGCTTATTAATTAGACCAGATAAGAAAAAATAAATTTATGCCGAAACGAAAACTAAAAACCTCCAAATCTGCCAGCAAACGTTTTAAGGTTACTTCAAAAGGCAAGCTGGAACACCGTCACGCCCGAACGAATCATTTCAACGCCAAACAGTCTGGCGAAAGCAGACGGCAGAAAAGACCGGATTCAATATTGGCGAAACAGAATAAAAAGGACATTAGAAATCTGATGCCTTACATTTAAGAACAGCGATTCCAATTGTCGGCTACGCGTCTCCCGTTCGGATTAGCTTCGCTAATCCTCCGGGAACCCTCGCGGCCGACTGATCGGAACCTTCGATGAGATGCCGAGAGTCAAACGAGGAACAACCGCCAACAAACGCCGCAAGAATTTGCTGAAACACGCAAAGGGTTTTATGTGGGGCGGCAGCACCAAGTACCGCCAGGCCAAAGAAAGATTGCTTCACGCCTGGACATTCCAGTTTAACGACAGACGCAAGAAAAAGGGCCAGTTCCGCCGATTATGGCAGATCCAAATCGGCGCCGCCACCAGACAATATGGCATCCCCTACAACAAATTCATTAACGGCCTGACCAAATCTCACATTGAATTAGATCGTAAAATCCTCTCCGATCTCGCCCAACACGATCCGGAAATTTTCAAAAAAATCTTGGAGGTCTCACAAGCTCAAGTAAAATAACAAAACCCCGTTCAGGCACGGGGCTTTTTGTTTGTCATGAAGACGGCAATGGTGTTTATTCCACTACCCCTGGGGCCTTAGCAGTGACGGAAATAGTTAACTCTGCTTCATAAAAAATGGTTTTTTGGCAATGCTGGCAGGGTCGCTCAAATGTAATCACCTCATCACGAGCAACATTAACACCATCGGTAACGTATACATTAATCTTGCCGCAATAAGGACATGGACAATGCATATGGCTACCTTCGATTTCCTTACCCGGGCCTATAAATTTTTCTTGCCAATTTTCTATAGCATCTCTGCCTATTTTTAAATCATCCGACTTGGACATATCTCGCCTCTCCTATTTAATAAATCAAAGTTCTGGTTAAAGTTTTAACATATAATTCAGAGAGGGGCAACAAAAAAACCTCCTGGTAGGAACATATTGCCTTAGCTTGTAGGGAGCTAGAATGCAAAGTCACGAGTATTACCGAGGGAGAACACTATAGAAGAAACAATTCTTCGATGGAAATATACATTCCAGACATTTAATTTAGAACTCTCTGTTTCAGCTCCTCCATATATTCATCTTTGAATTTTCGATATTGAGCATAGTCATTAGGGTATTTGGAAGCAAGTTCCTGTTTAAAGATAGCGTACTTTTGAACTTCATTGGGATGAGTGCGAAAATAATCCCTCGATCTAATCATATCCCTAACGTGAGGATGGTCGACTAGAAATATGTGTACATTGAATAACCTGTCGGCATTATCTGGCCGTTCTTTAATAAAAAGATGGGAGCCTGGTTTTATATACTCTCCAAGATATCTATATCCTAGAGC
Source organism: Minisyncoccia bacterium (assembly GCA_041499075.1). Taxonomy (GTDB): domain Bacteria; phylum Patescibacteriota; class Minisyncoccia; order 2-02-FULL-40-12; family IGHO2-01-FULL-4-A; genus JBGQJN01. Next base: position 3,361 of record JBGQJN010000035.1, read on the forward strand.
TTCCATTTTTGAGATATGAGACTCTATAACGGCAATATCTTTGACGGTTATTAAAATATCTATAGTTGGCTTAGCATCTAAACTAGGAATGGCAGTGCTTCCAATATGTTCTATTGATACGGCCGAATAAATACTCTTCCGTGAATACCCCACCGTACAGAAAACCTAGAATAAGAATGACAACCCAGACCGGCTTCAGCAGGCGTGGTTTTACAAACGCCACAATCGCCAGGGCAATCGTGGCCATCCATACCAAAGAGATAAAGAGCCAGGAAACATAGAACCCGGCCGGCCCGGAACCACCCGTAAACGGAAACAGGAAATTCCATTTCAAACCAACCACTCGGCTAAACCAAGCCGTCTTGGGATAAAGTGCCGGTACAAACTGATGCAGAAACTGAACAAGAAATATTCCGCCCGCTATAAGACATCCTGTCAAAATATATATTTTTTTGTTATAAGTTCCCTCGGAACCGAAAATATCGGCAACCGTTACTCCCAAGATTATAGAAAGCGGAACAATAATAAACTGCATATACCGGTCTAGCGCACCGGAAGAAAAATCAAATAAAACTAAATAAAAGAATAATCCGAGCACAAGAAAAACGAGAAACAACCTTAACTTCTCAAAATTCTTTTTGGATATAAATAGCAACGAAACCAGAAATAACGGAGAGATATAGAATAACGCCTTGAGGAATTGAATGGTTACCTGAAGATAATTCCTGCCAGACAAAACGAAGAAGTGCCGCCAGTATTTTGATGCACTGGAAAGATCAAACGGGTAAACAAAGTGGAGCGTAGCCAAAAGAGCGACAAAAAAAGCCAAAAATATCACGATTCTGGAAACATATTTTATAAGAACTTTTTTATCGGCAATAATCTGCTGGCGCCGGCTATATAAAAACTCCAGTACAATTGCTCCCGCCGCTATAATAAAACTTACCTTAGTTAAAAATCCGAGCAGAAGAAACAACAATGTCAAAAGGCCCCAAATTCTTTTTCGGCCGGCACTTGCGACATCCTACCATTTGTAAAAAGAGAAGACGGAAAGTAAAAAGAATGCCGGCAAAAACTGCCCATCGGTATCAACCATAAGCGACGCCAGCACATTGAAAAAAGAAATGGAGAAAAAGAGCGCGCTCCAGGCGGCTTCTTTAAATCCGAAACGATAGCGCACAAAAAGAAAAAGAACGATTAAATTAAGAATGCCAAAAACAAAAGGGGTGACACGAAAATGATAATAGCCAACGGTCTTGGATGTAATAAGATATATTATTTCGCCCAATGGCGGGTGCCCGCTCCCGCCCAGATGAGCCCAACTACCATGGCTCAACCAGGCGTTTTCATCCTGATGATACGGTAAATTCAGTCCGGGAATACGGACAAAAATAAAAACCGTAATCATCTACAACGATATCGGCGGACGTAAACTGGCCGATGCCGGAAAACGCCAAAGACGGCTTTATGTTGCACCAAAGTGGAATAGCACTTATGTCGATATC
>JBGQJN010000036.1:0-4859 GCA_041499075.1 Minisyncoccia bacterium
ATACAGCAAAGGGCATAAACCGTGAATATTATAGCAATAGAAGCCAGAGGATTTTTAATGCCCAGAGTATTAAGCGGATATAACGACCAAAACCAGCGGAAAATGATTAAAAAATAGACCAAACCGGCCGTAAAACCGGTCAGAAAAAACTGTTTACGGCTTAGGTCTAGTGAGAAAACAAAAATCAAAGGCACCAACCCGATCCATAAGAGGAAACTTAAATTAAAACTCCAACCCGGATATGCCAGGGCCATTAGCAAACCGCTTAATCCCGCGAGAACATAGTTTCGGTAAGCTTTTGCCATTCTTCTAAAGTTAAAGTTTCGGCGCGGCGGCGGGGATCAATATCAGATAATTGGAGTTTCTTTTCCGCTAGTTCTTTATTTAATTTAAGACCCGACGCCAAGTTGTTTACTAATTGCTTTCTTTTGCCGGCGAATCCGGCGCGCACCATTTTGAAAATTTTTTCACTCTCTCCATTGTTTGTCTGATGCATGCTATTTGGTGTCAACTTTAGGATTGCCGAATCTACTTTCGGTGCCGGGTAGAAACTTTTTTGAGAAACATAATCCACAATCTCTGCTTCAGCATAATATTGAACGGATACGGCAAGTAGGCTCATTTTTGGTGGTTTGGCAGTGATGCGTTGGGCGACCTCTTTTTGGATCATCAGAACGATCGATCTCGGGCTGGGCCAGGATTCAAAGATAATTCTTAAAAGATGCGAAGTCAGATAGTAAGGAATATTGGCTACAACCTTATAATCATTAATTTGTAGGTTGTAATTTAGAGGATTTAGTTTCAGAACATCATCCTCTATAATTCTAACATTTTTTTGCCCGGCAAACTTATGTTTCAGATACTCCGCCAGCTTACCATCTTTTTCTACGGCGATCACCTCCGCTCCGGCTTGAGACAGATATCCGGTCAGCGTGCCTAAACCGGGACCTACTTCTACGATGGTTTCCCCGCTCTTGATATCGGCGGCCATAACTATTTTTTCATACATTTTTTCATTAACTAAAAAATTCTGCCCCAAAGTTTTATTGGGTTTTACACCTAGCTTGGCAAGTTCTGTTTTAATCTCATCCCTAAGTATCATTTAAGCGTTTTCAGGCGAGTCTTAATATTCAATAAAATCATCAGTGAAACTTTGCCGTCCATGATTAAGCGGCGAGAAATTAATAAGATTTTCAGGTATTTCAAATAGGAATCTTGAGGGCGGATTAGTTTGGCCGGAGCCGTATAGCGTGCGTTCGCGGCAGAAGGTCAGGTATAGTTGTTTTTGGGCGCGGGTAATGCCGACATAGCAAAGCCGCCGTTCCTCTTCAAGCTCATGCGGGTTAAATAGCGATCGCGAGTGAGGAAAAACGCCGTCTTCCATGCCGATGATGAAAACTATCGGGAACTCCAGGCCCTTAGCCGAATGCATAGTCATCAAATTAATGGCGCCGTCGCCGGACGTTTTTTTATTATCCAGCTTATCAGTTTCTTGTATTAAGGCGACTTCTTCAAGGAACTTCTCAAGTCCTTCCGGTGCTTTGTGCTCATCATATTTGTGAGTGGCCGTCAGAATTTCTTTGACGTTTTCCCAGCGTTCTTCACCTTCAGTCGTACCGTCTTTGATGTATGATTCATAACCGATTTTTTTTAATGTTAATTTTACCAATTCGGAAGTAGGTATACTTTGGGATTTTTCATTAGTTTCAGTAAGGATTGTAGCTAGATTCTTGATGGCGGCCATCGGTTTGGCGCCGATGCTGGTTACTCCCGAAACTACAGCCGCCCTTAGTTGCGAAATGATACTTACGCCCTCCTGTAGATTTAGTTTTTCCAAACTGGAAAGTCCCAAGCCGCGGCTAGGAACGTTGTATATGCGTTGAAAACTAACCGAATCCAAGGGATTAATGGCTAAGCGCAGGTAAGCCATTACGTCTTTAACCTCGCGCCTTTGGTAGAATTTGACGCCACCGACGATACGGTAAGGAAAACCATAACGGATCATTGCTTCTTCAATTGAACGCGACTGGGCGTGGGTGCGATAGAGAACGGTAAAATCTTGAAGTCGCTGTCCCTTTTCAATATTCTCTTTTATAGTTTCGACAACGTAATCACCCTCACGTCGTTCATTTACCGTCTCTTTCAGTATGATAGGATGGCCGATCTCGTTTTCCGTCCAAAGTTTTTTATGTTTTTGATTGGCGTTATTGACAATGATGCTGTTGGCCGCCATAAGGATATTCTGGGTTGAACGGTAATTCTGTTCAAGCATTATGATCTTGGCCTCGGGATAATCTTTTTCAAAGTCCAATATGTTGCGGATATCCGCCTGGCGCCAGGCATAGATTGATTGATAATCGTCGCCGATGACAAAAAGATTACGATGCTTTTGCGCCAGCAGATTAACCCAGACGTATTGAGCGTGATTCGTATCCTGGTATTCATCCACCAGTATGTAGCGGAAAAGATCCTGGTATTTTTCAAGAATTTTGGGGTGGTTTTGTAGTAGCATAGTGCAAAGCATGATCAGATCATCAAAATCCAGAGCGTTACGCTGTTTTAGCGCCGTTTGGTAGGCGGTGTAAATAGGTGCCAGGATTTTTTCTATGTATTCACTGGCACTGGTATTAAATTCCTCGGGCCCGATAAGCTCACTTTTAAGTGCCGAAACTTTGCCGAGCATTCTTTGTGGCGCAAATTTTTTAATATCGAGCTCGAGTCCCTGCATTACATTTTTGATCAGACTAAGCTGGTCTTCTCCGTCATAGATTAGAAAATTCGTGCCATAACCGAGGTTTTCAATGTCGCGCCTGAGTATGCGCAGGCAGATGGAGTGAAAGGTACCCATATGCGGCCGGCTCGCGGCATATTGCTTATAGCCGATGTCTTGCAGGAGTTTTTGGACACGGTCTTTGATCTCGCCGGCCGCCTTATTGGTAAAAGTAATGGCCAGGATATTTTCCGGCTTAATACCTTGAGTTATGAGGTGAGCGATACGGTGAGTCAAAGCGCGGGTTTTACCCGAACCGGCGCCGGCCAGTATTAAAACCGGGCCTTCCATGGCCCGTACTGCCTCGATTTGTTTTTCATTGAGGCCGGATAAGATTTTTTCGTCGGCTAGCATGTGTGATTTTGGCTAAATCCAAACTTAGTCTATAGTGGCTTGTGATAAAAATCAAATCAATCCCGAGTTGCCTAAAGTTCAAGTATCTTGTTCTCTAGTCCTTTCTTTTCTTGAGGGGTTATTTTTAGTTTCGGGATAATTTTTTGGAAGAAAGCGATAGTGTCGTCATAGGTTTTGCGATCGACCGGATAGGGCGTAGCGTCTTTACCGCCGTGGGCAAAACTATAGCGTGCCGGATCTTCATATGACGGCTTAGCGCCGTAGATTACCTCCGAAACCAAACTCAAAGCACGCATAGTTTTCGGGCCGACACCTTCAAGCGAAACCAATTCCTCATAATTTTTCGGTCTTACTTCCGTTACTTTGGCCAATATTTTTTCAAGGTACTTACTCTTACCGAAATCTTCGCTTACGGCCGGATGCCATTTGAACTCTTTGCTTTCAAGATTGAGCAAGGTAAGCTGGCGCCCTTCTTGCTGGATTTTTATCATCTGGGAAAGATGTGAGCTGTGCTTACGCAGGATTTCTACATCTTTCATCAGACTGACATAGTTGCCTCGCACTAGCTCGGTGCTTAATTCTTGTGTCGGTTTGCTTTCTCTAGCTGTCAGATCCAGGGTCGGCATCAGACTTTGCGAAGCAATGCCGGAATGTGGTTCAACAACCAGATCATCCACGCTCTCGGAGTACCAGTGATAACGGCGGGCAGTTTGATTCTGCTGGTTCATCCCCTGCTGGACGACCGACCAAGTTACCTCGGAGGGGGCTTCGCCTTCGGCTCGCCGTCCTTCCGACGTCACTCGCAACGTTCCTTTGTCGCTGCTCGTTCCTGCCTCCTCTTTTGTTTTTTTCTTTTTATTGAAAGAAAAAAACAAAGTGTGATGATAAAGCTGAAAACCGTCTTGTACCAGAGAAGAATCAACCTTGGCGGCTATCTTGGAATTATAAACCAAGTTTTTTACTTGAGGTTCTGGCAAACTCAAAATACTGCCCCAGTTCTCTATCTCATCCGGCGTCTTAAGAGAAGTTTTGCCCTTGCCGCCGCAGATGAAAATGCCTAGTTCTTGTTCTTGGCCGCGGATAGCTTCTTTGATAGCTGCCGTCAGTATCGTGGTCAGGCCGCTTGCATTCCAATCAAACGCCAACACCGTGCCCAGCGATTGGAACCAAACCGGATCGGCGATGCGTTTGATGAATTCATCCGAGCCATAATCTTCAACTATGACCTGGGTCATTTGCCGGCCAAGCTTAACCATGCGCTCAAAAAGCCAGGGCGGACAATGGCCGTAATCAAGCCCGAATGTGGCGATGCCACGATGTATCATCAGATTATTATAGTTAAAATTAGACCAGATTAAAACCCGCCTCTGGCGGGTTTTAATCTGGTGTGTTTATTGTACCAAGTTAGAACCTATTTTCAAAACAAATGATTCGGAGAAAGCCCCATGCACTGGCGAGTACGCCAGCAACCCCGAAAGAAAAAACACTCCTTGCATTATGGATTTTGCGCGCGCCCGATTTTTTCTGAAAAAGGAAAGGGTGTTTTTCTTTCGGAGTTCTGCCCTCCAAGTATTCGGGCAGTGCGTGGGGCTTCAATACGGACTCGGCAAAGCGAAAATCTTTTTTTCTGGGGGAAAGGATTTTTCGTTTTGCCTCGGCTGATTTTCCGCCCGCAGGAGGGGTCTGGGGAGGAATGCGGGCGGGATTCCAATTCGCCAAATCTTTTTTGCGCCAA
>JBGQJN010000037.1:0-3643 GCA_041499075.1 Minisyncoccia bacterium
ACGCACGTCGCTGTCAGCGCCGGATAACTAAAAAGGGAGTTGAAGGAGCATTTTGCGGCGTAAACGTATGCACAGAACAAAAGGATCGAGTTGTCATGATCTGATCTCGGGTTTAACCTTGTATATTGCCACTCGCCCTTGAGAGTATATTTTTTCAAAAATCTCCCCATGACCGTCAAATTTTCTCATTGCTTGATTGTCTAATATTTCCGCCGCGGCGGTGCCAATATAAATATACCGGATGCCATACTTTCTTATCACGTTGGCCGCTTTATTAATATCCGTGCCCAAAAACAAGCCACGGTACACATCATCATGACGTTCCTGCACCTTTGCTGTTGGTATCTGATAGTTTCCTGCATGTACCCAATTTCCAAGCGCCGTCCGCCGCTCTGCAAAAGTAGGAATGCCAGATATGTCACTCGGTAAATCCTGAATGACGGCAGCCGAGGGCAAATTATCTCGGATCCACACGTAGGCATCATAGTCTTGTTGTTTAACATAGTGGGTTCGTTCGTTCTCTTTACCAAACGTCGAGATCTGCTGTACGTCTGTAAACAAGGTGGGAAGAGCAACAATCATTGCTAGCAAAAGTAATCCCCAAAGAGAAGCAATTTTCCATTTTCGTCGCGCCATTTCCTGCAAAGCGACCCCTGAAAAGATAATTAGTGGGATACGAAGTACGTTTGCCCCTTTCCGGAACACCTGTGTGCCAACATCTGGATACCGTACAAAAAACATGAATAGGACGGATACACCACCTAACACCAAAAAGAACTGCATGTGTTCGTCAAAAAGCTTCCGCTGTTTAACTATCAACATCACGCCTATTGCTCCAAGCACTGCTGTCGGTCCGTAATCTATCAAAAAATAGATCGGCGATAGGGCAAGCATTGTTGTGTAAGGCTCAAATACGAGAGATTTGTGTCCAAGCTTAATCATTTCCAAAACAACCATAAAACTCAGCATAATCAGAACCACAAGACCAACTACCATGAGCCGGCTGAAGACCTTTAATTTTGATCTAGAGTAAACCATCTGATACAGGCCAAAGATGCCGTACGAAAGGATAGCCAGCAGTCCGACAAATGAATCCATGGCAAAAGACAACGACAGCAAAGCTCCTTGAATGAACGCCGTTAGCAGCCGCTGTGGGAACAATCCATGGTCCTTTGAAATGATGATCATGGATTGTATGACGCTTAATGCCATTGTTGTATGTGGCTCGACCAGAAAACTTCTGAACCACCCGTGCGAGTAGCCGGTGTACTGCTGACCCCATTCGTCGATAAAGAACCGCTGCCATATTTTGTCTTTGAGCAACGTACCATCAGGCAAGATCGTCACCAGCCATCGCGCCAGGACGAAAAGATCATTGTAACTATAAGCGAACAGGGCCAGCACCATTAGCGTTATTAAAATGCGCCGATCTGTGTAGAAACGTTTGATCATCACAAAGAGCGTGCCCACAAACAGAAGTGAGTACAACAGACTGGTCAGCAGTGTAACATCCTTCGCTTGGACCGTGTGACCAGAGAAAGACAATACAAAGGCCGGAAAAACATGTGCTAACCAATAATAATGCAGGGTCTCTCCAGAAAAATAGGGGTTTTGAGGGGGAATTCCTTTCGAAAGCTCAATGGCGGTGACCATATGACCGAGCAGATCCGTTTCCTGAAGCTCCGTGAATGCTAGTCCCTTTGCTGTGATCCGTCCGAAACTTGCATAAGGAATGACCAGAGCTGACGCTATTAAAATAAAAAAAGCACTGAGTATATTTCGGTTAATAATGTCTGACGTGTTAAGGGGAAGCCGACCAAAAATGTTAACTCTCAATATTTTCATCAAGAATAAACTGAATAATGACAAACCCAGAAAGAGATACGGGGCGTTGAAACCGAGGAAATATCCGATTAACGTTGTCAACGTGCTGCTTACTCCGATTCCTATCACTGTGCCAATAATCAGAATATCTGCTCGGCAGTAAAGCGATGCCGTTTCTCGCGCGATTCGGAGCATCAGCACGATACCTGGTGTGGCAAAGACAACCAGACCGCAGAGCAAAAACAGGACAGTTCGGAGGCCGCTAATATATGTCGCTATTGCGAGCAATATGAACACTGCGGCCGCTGACATAGCTTTAAGTTCGATCTTGTTCCACACGACAAGTCTCTTTTTTTCTAGAGGGTAGGAATACTTCGCTAAATTTTAGAGACTCGTTTCGTCATACAATTCTTCATATCTTTTAATCATGGTTTTCAGACTGAAAAATTGTTCAACTCGTTTCCGCCCAACTCAAGTAAAGATTCAAAAAACAAAGTTTTTATATGTTTGTAAGTGTATTTCAGCCTGATATCGGGTCTGCTATACAACTAGACCCCGCCACCGAAATGCCCTGTCCAGTTGCTCCAGTTGACTGATTAACTAGTGGAGAAAGGTGGCTCACGTCTCAATCAATCGGGATCTGTACCCACCGGGCTATTTCATCGTGCTGCTGAGCCGGGCAATTCGCGCATTAGGACATACTTTACCGCCGGTACTTAACGATACTTGACGATGCAATAGAGTGCACGTATTCCATCTTTCCATCCTATCTTTTTTCCTTCCTCGTAGGTCCGACCGTAATACGATATACCCACCTCATAGACGCGACATTTGTTTTTGGCGATCTTGGCTGTGACTTCTGGTTCGAAGCCAAAGCGATCCTCCTCCAAACGGATTTTTTTGAGTACCTCAGCCTTGAACACTTTGTAACCGGTTTCCATGTCCGTTAAGTTCAGATTCGTAAACATATTTGAAAGGGTGGTTAATATCTTGTTGCCCGCATAGTGCCAAAAGTACATAACCCTGTGGGAGTCACCTCCGACGAAGCGGGAGCCATAAACCACTTCGGCCTTATCTTCCAGGATCGGTTTGAGCAGCTTAGGGTACTCGGCAGGATCGTATTCAAGATCCGCATCTTGAATGATGATGATATCGCCTGAAGAAACCTCGATCCCACTCTTGATAGCGGCTCCCTTGCCTTTGTTCACACTATGGTACGAGATTTTAAGTTCACTTAAAGTCAACTCGCGCAAGATTTCACGGCTTCCGTCTGTCGAGGCATCGTCAACAATGATGATTTCCTTCTCAAGTCCGAGATCAACGGCATGAACACGGCCAACGATCTCTCGCAGGGTATTTTTCTCATTATATACAGGAATGACAACGGAAACTTTCATCAAAGCTGGGCTCCAAATTAATCGGATAAAAGATGGGTCAAAAGTGACCTCTCGCTTTTCTGGGTCTCTATTCGGCGGTGCGCCACACTCTTTCCAACTTGCTTCCATCCCTCCCAGAGACTTCGCAGTAGGCTTTCCTCTCTTGCCAACGTTGCCTCTTTCATACTCGAACCTCTTTATAATAGTAGAAAGTCACGATCTTATTCCGCAGATCAAGTCTATTTTTTCTGGGAGGGTAGGAATCCTTCGCTAAATTTTAGAGACTCGTTTCGTCATACAATTCTTCATATCTTTTAATCATGGTTTCCTGACTGAAAAATTGTTCAACTCGTTTCCTCCCAGCTTCGCCAAAACGTTTCGCTAACTCGGGATTTCTCAGTAGACACAAGATTTTCTCTGACAAGGCTTGGGGGTCTGCTGCA
>JBGQJN010000038.1:0-2501 GCA_041499075.1 Minisyncoccia bacterium
AAAATGCTATCCATGATGTTGCCCAAAAATTTGTCTGAGATACCCATGGTGTCATCTGCTAAGGACAATCCTGGGGTTACGATATGTGAATGCATGGAATTTAAAGCTCTGAGCAACATGGGGGAACCAGTGCTTTGGCCCTGCGATGAGCATAGGGAACGATTTGACCTATATGATAAATACTGGGAAGACGAAATAGCATACTTTATAAGAATCTACACAGAAAGTGGCGACTCAAAAAACGCATCAAGTCAACGCCAGTCTGACGAAGACTTCTTAAGAGAAGCTGGAATTATACCCTCTTAGACCTCGTGGCCGACCCCGTAATCGCACAGCGATTTTATGGGGTTTTTTATTTAAACAATAGCGAAACGAGGGTCTCTCAAAAATTAAATTTAAGCCAAGCCATAGTGACTTTGGAGGCTTTTGAAGTTGTGAGATTGCATGGTTTGTGAACAGTATAATTTGCCACTGCGAACAAAATCCACAACTTCAAAAGAGTAAATTTCCTCGCTGGGGAAATTCACGTCCTTCCGAAAGCACTACGGCGAGGTACTAATTTTTAAACAAAATCTTGCGAAGTGCCACTTTTTATGGCAAAATACTCATTAATGACTCCTGTAGCCCGTCGACGCAGATTCGGCGCAGTCAAAAACTTATTACTCGCGCTTGCCACCCTCGCCGTTCTGGGCTTAGTTTTTTTTGTGGCCGCATTTTTGTATTACGCCGGACAATTGCCGGACCCTTCGGCAATAGCCGCCCGCCGCGTTTCTGAATCAACTAAAATCTATGATAAAACCGGCCAAATTATTCTCTACGATATCCACGGCACCGAAAAACGCACGATTATTCCCTGGGAGCAGATACCTGACTCTATTAAAAAAGCTACGCTGGCTTCAGAAGATAAGGATTTTTACAATCACACCGGCGTTGACTTCAAAGGAATTTTACGCGCGTTCTATAAGGATCTCACTAGTTTCAGTACTTCCCAGGGCGGATCAACCCTAACACAACAACTTATAAAAAATTCCCTCCTTGGCCAAGAAAAGACTCTCGGCAGAAAAATAAAAGAAGCCGTGCTTTCTATTCAGATTGAGCGTAAATTCAGCAAAGACCAAATATTCTGGATGTATCTTAATCAAATACCCTACGGCTCCAATGCTTATGGAATTGAGGCGGCCAGCCAAACCTATTTCGGCAAATCGGCTAAAGATGTTGACCTAGCTGAAGCGGCAATGTTGGCGAGTATGATAAGGGCACCAAGCTATTATTCGCCTTATGGCGACCATTTTGCCGAGCTTTTGACTCTGCGCAATAGCACCCTTGATCACATGCTTGTTTTGGGCATGATTACACAATCAGACCATGATCAAGCGATCAAAGAAATACCCAAGATTAAGCCTCTTCAGGAAAATATTGTAGCGCCACATTTTGTAATTATGGTACGGGACTACCTTGTCACTAAATACGGCGAGGATATGGTTCAAAACGGCGGTCTTAGGGTAACTACTACATTGGATACTACTTTGCAAGGCATTGCCGAAGACGTCGTCTCTAAATACGCTAAAATCAATACTACTAAGTATAAGGCGAGTAATGCCGCTTTTGTTGCGGCTGACCCGAAGACCGGGCAAATCCTGGCCATGGTAGGTTCTAAGGATTATTTCAGTAAACCAGAACCGGATGGTTGTACGCCCGGCAAAAACTGTAAATTTGAAGGTAATTTTAATGTTGCTACCGCTTCTCGCCAGCCAGGTTCTTCGTTTAAGCCATTTGCTTATGCTACGGCTTTCGAAAAGGGTTTTACTGACTCAACAATACTTTTTGATCTGCCGACAGAGTTCAACCCCAGCTGTGATTCTTCAGCCACCCAGGTTAAGGGGTCAGACGGTACCGATTGTTATAACCCACAGAATTACGATGGCCGCTACCGCGGCCCGGTGACAATGCGTCAAGCTATTAGCCAATCGCTTAACGTACCGTCGGTTCAAGTTCTCTATCTCGCCGGGGTTGATAATACCCTGAACACCGCCCATCAGATGGGAATCACCACCTTAAATGACCCTTCCAGATATGGCTTATCGCTTGTTCTTGGCGGCGGTGAGGTGAGGTTGGTAGATATGGTTTCAGCTTATGGTGTTTTTGCCAATGACGGCCTGCGCGAAACGCCTAGTTTTATTCAAAAAGTGGTCACTGGTGACGGCACAATCCTGGAAGAAGCCAAACTAGATGAACAAAGAGTACTTGATCCGCAAATTGCAAGATTGATTTCGGATGTCTTATCGGATAATAACGCCCGCGGACCGGTTTTTGGCTATAATAGCCCGCTTTACTTTCCTGACCGTCCGGTTGCAGCAACTCAAATGCGACGCGACAGGGGCCGGGCTTGCGGTCGAAGATTTCTTCCAGTCGATCGATAATACTTTCGTCCACGTTGGTTAAGTCCACTCGGACACGTAGCAATTTTGCAGCCGGCTCGGTGACGTCCTCCAGCGGGCGCG